>NZ_JBQOUX010000260.1:0-661 GCF_052216785.1 Streptomyces sp. JW3
GCCCTGGACTACAGCGACTTCTCCGAGCTGTACGGCGCCAACTGGGCCGACCGGCTGTCGTTCGTGCAGTACCCGGCGTGCTTCCTGACCACCCCGGACACCGAGGGCTGCGCCGAGCCGTCCGAGGTCACCACCGACAACGTGGTCGCGCAGACCGGCACGGACGCCGACGGCAACCCGGTGTACGAGCGCCGCATCGAGGCGACCGTGGCAACCGAGGCACTGGCCGCGGGCGGCACCTCCACGGACACCGCCTCCACCGCCTCGACATCGGACGAGGGCACCGTCACCGACGGCGTCTACCGCTCGTCGAAGACCGCGGGCGGCACACCGCTGGCCTCCCTGGCCGCCGCGACCGCCGACGGCTCCGGCTCCTCCGTGCTGCTCGCCACCGACTCCGGCTCCGGCTCCAAGGGTGACTTCGGCGCGACCCCGCTGGTCAGCGCCGGTTCCTGGTCGGCGGGCGGCAACGCGGGCGGCTTCAGCTACTCGTACACGCTCCAGACCCCGAGCGTGCCCGGCGGCCCCTCCCCGGCGGTCTCCTTCGGCTACAACTCGCAGGTTGTGGACGGTCGTACGTCCGCCTCCAACAACCAGCCCTCCTGGATCGGCGACGGCTGGGAGTACAACGCGGGCTCCATCACCCGCACGTACACCTCCT
>NZ_JBQOUX010000261.1:0-622 GCF_052216785.1 Streptomyces sp. JW3
TAAGAGGACGGCCCAGCTCCTGGGCGCGTGGATAGTCTTCGAGGACGAGGCCGGGCAGGACCTGAAACCCGGCAAGGGCCGGACCTGGTCGCGGCGGGGCAGGACGCCGCTGGTCAGAGTGACGGGCAAGGGTTCCGGTCGGGTCCTGATGGCCGGGATGATCTGCGTCAGACCGGGCCGCGAGACCAGGCTGATCTACCGGACCCAGACATACCGGGGCCGTACCGGCGAGAAGAAGGGTTTCCGGGCACGCGAGTTCGCGGACCTGCTGACCTCCGCCCGTCGGCAACTCGGCGATGCCCCGCTGATCGTGGTGTGGGACAACGCCAGCACCCATCACGCCAAGCCCTTACGGGAGTTCTGCGACCGCAACAGCGACTGGCTGACCATCGTCAAGCTCCCGCCCTACGCGCCCGACCTCAACCCCGTCGAAGGCGTATGGGCCCACCTGAAGAAGTCCCTGGCCAACCTCGCACCCCGCACGATCGACGACCTCACCCCGCTCGTGAAGGACCGCCTACGCGGCATCCAACGCCGACCCGAGATCCTCGACGGCTTCATAGCCGAGACCGGACTCGGGCTGGAGCCTCCGTAACCCGTCACCCCACCCTTTCAACCTCAG
>NZ_JBQOUX010000262.1:0-605 GCF_052216785.1 Streptomyces sp. JW3
CACCTGGTCGTGGACGGTGTGTCGTGGCGGATCCTGCTGCCCGATCTGCGTGCGGCCTGCGAGGCGGTGGCGGCGGGACGCCGGCCCGCGCTGGACGCGGTGGGTACGTCCTTCCGGCGCTGGTCCGACCTTCTGGCCCTGGACGCGGTGAGTGAGCGTCGTCGGGCGGAGCTTTCGGGGTGGGCACGGCTGTTGGACGGTGGGGATTCGTTGTTGGGCGGGCGGCCGTTGGATCCGGTGCGGGACACGGTGGGGGTGTTGCGGCGGTGTGAGTGGGGGTTGCCCGTGGGGGTGGTGGAGACGCTCGTGGGGCGTACCGCTGCGCTGTTCCACTGTGGTGTGCGTGAAGTGCTGTTGGCGACGCTGGCGGGGGCGGTGGCTGCTTGGCGGCCTGGCCTCGGTGACGACGTGCTGGTGGATGTGGAGGGCCATGGGCGTGAGTCGACGGCTGCGGGGGTGGATCTGTCGCGGACGGTGGGGTGGTTCACCAGTGTGTATCCGGTGCGGCTGGCCGTGGGCGGGACGGATCTGGGCCAGGCGCGGGCCGGGGGTCCGGCGGCCGGTGTGCTGCTGAAGGCGGTGAAGGAGCAGGTGCAGAATGTGCC
>NZ_JBQOUX010000263.1:0-591 GCF_052216785.1 Streptomyces sp. JW3
CGTCATCGATCCGGGCGTTCGCCGCCGAGCGGCTGCCCGAGTACATGGTCCCCGCCACCGTCGTACTCCTCGACGAGTTGCCCCTCACCCCCAACGGCAAGATCGACCAGGCCGCCCTGCCCACCCCGGACGTGGCAGGCGGCCCGGGCCGGGCACCCACGTCCCCTGCGGAGGAGGCGCTGTGCGGCCTCTTCGCCGAGGTGCTCAGTGCGCGGGAAGTCGGGGTCGACGACGACTTCTTCGTGCTGGGCGGGGATTCGATCATGTCGATGCAGTTGGCGTCGAGGGCGCGGCGCGTGGGTTGGGTGGTCTCGCCCCGGCAGGTGTTCGAGGAGCGGACCCCGGCGCGGTTGGCGCTGGTTGCCCAGCGGTCGGCCGGGCGGGCACTGGCTGGGGAAGTGTCCGGTGTGGGTGAGGTCGCGTTCACGCCGGTGATGAAGTCGGTGGGCGGCGCGGCGGCGCGGCCCGGATTCGCGCAGTGGATGGTGGTGGGCGCTCCGGTCGGGTTCGGGCTGGAGGTGCTGTCGGCCGGGGTGCGGGCGTTGCTGGACACGCACGACATGCTGCGGGCGCGTTTGGTGGCCGGCGGGG
>NZ_JBQOUX010000264.1:0-588 GCF_052216785.1 Streptomyces sp. JW3
CCGTCATCGATCCGGGCGTTCGCCGCCGAGCGGCTGCCCGAGTACATGGTCCCCGCCACCGTCGTACTCCTCGACGAGCTGCCCCTCACCCCCAACGGGAAGATCGACCAGGCTGCCCTGCCTGCCCCCGAGGCCGGACGCGAACGGGGCCGGGCCCCGTCGACTCCGGTCGAGGCGGTCATCTGTGACCTCTTCGCCCAGGTGCTGGGGCTGGAGCGGGTGAGCGTCGACGACTCCTTCTTCGCGCTGGGCGGCGATTCGATCCTGTCGATGCTTCTGGTGTCCGGCGTACGACGCGCTGGGTGGGCCCTCTCACCGCGGCAGGTGTTCGAGGAACAGACGCCGGCCAGGCTGGCCCTGATCGCTGAAGCGGTGGCCGACGGCTCGGTCGTGAGCGGGGAGCCCGGCGTGGGTGACGTGCCGCTGACGCCGGTGATGTGCGAACTGATAGAGCGGGTCGGGCTCGGCGCCCTCGGCCAAGCCGTGCAGTCCAGCGTGGTGGCGACGCCGATTGGTGTGGATGCGGGGGTGTTGGCGTCTGCGGTGCGGGCGTTGGTGGTGCGGCATGAGGTGTTGCGGGCGCGGTTG
>NZ_JBQOUX010000265.1:0-581 GCF_052216785.1 Streptomyces sp. JW3
GATGTGCACGACATCGGCAAGAACCTGGTCGACATCATCCTGTCGAACAACGGCTACACGGTGGTCAACCTCGGGATCAAGCAGCCGGTGTCCGCGATCCTGGAGGCGGCCGAGGAGCACCGGGCCGATGTGATCGGCATGTCGGGGCTGCTGGTGAAGTCCACGGTGATCATGAAGGAGAACCTGGAGGAGCTCAACCAGCGGGGCATGGCCGCCGACTTCCCCGTCATCCTCGGCGGCGCCGCCCTGACCCGGGCCTATGTCGAGCAGGATCTGCACGAGGTCTACGAGGGCGAGGTCCGCTACGCGCGGGACGCGTTCGAGGGGCTGCGGCTGATGGACGCGCTGATCGGCATCAAGCGCGGCGTGCCCGGCGCCCAACTCCCCGAACTGAAGCAACGCCGGGTGCCCCGGCGGGAGCCGGTGGCGGCGGAACCGGGTGAGAGCGGCCGTTCCGACGTCGCCGTCGACAACCCGGTCCCCGAGCCGCCGTTCTGGGGCACCCGGGTGGTCAAGGGCATCCAGCTCAAGGAGTACGCCTCCTGGCTGGACGAAGGCGCCCTGTTCAAGGGCCAGTGGGG
>NZ_JBQOUX010000266.1:0-577 GCF_052216785.1 Streptomyces sp. JW3
GACGAGTTCGCCGCGAGGGACGGCCGGCAGCGCTGGGTGCTCGGCTCGATGGGTCCCGGCACCAAGCTGCCCACCCTGGGCCATGCCCCGTACGGCGTACTGCGCGACGCCTATCAGCAGAACGCCGAGGGCCTGGTCGCGGGCGGCGCCGACGCGCTGCTGGTGGAGACCACCCAGGACCTGCTTCAGACCAAGGCGTCCGTGCTCGGTGCCCGGCGCGCCCTGGACGCGCTCGGCCTCGACCTGCCGGTGATCGTGTCGGTCACCGTCGAGACGACCGGCACGATGCTGCTCGGCTCGGAAATCGGCGCGGCGCTGACCGCGCTGGAGCCGCTCGGCATCGACATGATCGGCCTGAACTGCGCGACCGGCCCGGCCGAGATGAGCGAGCACCTGCGCTTCCTGGCCCGGCACTCCCGTGTCCCGCTGTCCTGCATGCCCAACGCTGGCCTCCCGGTCCTCGGCAAGGACGGCGCGCACTACCCGCTGGGCGCCTCCGAGCTGGCGGACGCGCAGGAGACGTTCGTCCGTGAGTACGGTCTGTCGCTGGTGGGCGGCTGCTGCGGGACCACGCCGG
>NZ_JBQOUX010000267.1:0-577 GCF_052216785.1 Streptomyces sp. JW3
GACGAGTTCGCCGCGAGGGACGGCCGGCAGCGCTGGGTGCTCGGCTCGATGGGTCCCGGCACCAAGCTGCCCACCCTCGGCCATGTCTCCTACGGTGTGCTGCGCGACGGGTTCCAGCGCAACGCCGAGGGTCTGATCGCGGGCGGTGCGGACGCGCTGCTGGTGGAGACGACGCAGGATCTGCTCCAGACCAAGGCGTCGGTCCTCGGCGCCCGGCGGGCGATGGACGCCCTCGGCATCGACCTGCCCCTGCTGGTGTCGATGGCCTTCGAGACGACCGGCACGATGCTGCTCGGCTCGGAGATCGGCGCGGCGCTGACCGCGCTGGAGCCGCTCGGCATCGACATGATCGGCTTGAACTGTTCCACCGGCCCGGCCGAGATGACCGAGCATTTGCGGCATCTGACCCGGCACTCCCGCATTCCCTTGCTGTGCATGCCCAACGCCGGCCTGCCGATCCTCGGCAAGGAGGGTGCGCACTTCCCGCTCGGTCCGAAAGGGCTGGCGGACGCGCAGGAGACGTTCGTCCGTGAGTACGGTCTGTCGCTGGTGGGCGGCTGCTGCGGGACCACGCCGG
>NZ_JBQOUX010000268.1:0-542 GCF_052216785.1 Streptomyces sp. JW3
CCTCTTACCCGTGACCACTGCTCCGTCCGCCACGACTCAACGGCCTGCTCGTCCCGCTCGACGGCCCGGTGTACAGGGACCTGCGGTGACCAGCCCAGCCGGTGCAGCAGATACGACACCCCGCGCGGGGTGTACCGGTAGCCGAACAGGCGGTGGATCAGCTCCGCGACCCTCGCCAGGGTCCACCGCTGGTCCTCCAACCAGCCGTGCGCCGCAGGGCCGGCCTCCAGCTCGGCCTGCAGCCGCTCCGCCTGGACATCGCCCAGTCGGCACGGGAAGCCGCCGGCCCCCTTGGAGACCAGAGCCGCGCTGCCGCCCTGGCACCAGGCGGCGTGCCAGGAGTACGCCGACTTCCGTGACACCCGTAACCTGCGCGCCGCCTCCGGCGGCCGCACCCCCTGCTCGAACATCTCCCCGGCCTCGAAACGCACCGCCTCACGCTTCGCCCGCCCCGCAGCGGTCAACCCGCCGCCATCCGCATACCTCATGACGAGGATGTAGCACCGCCAACGCCCGCTGTCACCCCAACCTTTCAACCTCAG
>NZ_JBQOUX010000269.1:0-524 GCF_052216785.1 Streptomyces sp. JW3
CGGCGGGTTGATGCGGCTGGTTTGGGTGGGGGTGAGCTGGAGGCGTTGGTGGGGGTGCATGCCGGTGAGGCGGTGGGCCGGCTGGACCCGTTGGCCGGTGTGATGCTCGATGCGGTCTGGTTCGACGGTGGGCCGGGGGCGGAGGGGCAGTTGCTGCTGGTGGCCAGCCATCTTGTGGTCGACGGGGTGTCGTGGCGGGTGCTGCTGGCGGATCTGGCGTCGGCGTACGGGGAGCTCGCCGAGGGACGTGCTGCTGGGCTGGAACCAGTGGTGACATCGTTCCGGCATTGGGCCCGGGAGTTGGTGGCGCAGGCGGGCGGCGACGAGCGGCTCAGCGAGCTCCCCGAGTGGACCGAACTCCTACGGGACGCCCAGCCGGTGCTGCCGGTCCGCCCGGCGGACCGTTCTCAGTGGCTCGGGACCAGTGTGCGTCGGGTGTCGGTGCGAGTGCCGGTGGGTGTGTCGGTGGGGTTGTTGGGGGGTGTGCCGGCGGCGTTTCGTGCGGGTGTTGAGGATGTGTTGCT
>NZ_JBQOUX010000026.1:0-2050 GCF_052216785.1 Streptomyces sp. JW3
GTCGGCCTGCAGCATCTTCTCGCCGATCAGCACGAACAGCAGATTGTTCAGCTGCGGCGAAACCTGAATGCTCATCGGGCGCTGTCCGGTCCGTCAGTGCCTGCCGCCGCCGGTGCCACCGGTGGTGTTGCTGGTGTCGATGTGGGAGTCGTGGATGGCTTCGAGGTTGCCGTTCTGGGTGCCCAGGATGTTCTTCAGGTTGGCGAGCGTGCCGTCGCCCACGCCGACGATGGCCTCCGTCAGGGCCTTGCCGGTCGACGTGGCACCCTCCCGCTGCTTCTTCTCCTGCGGGATCATCTGCTTGGCGTAACTGTCGTCATGGCCGCACCAGTCGGCGGTGGCCGACACGTCCGTGATGAACTCGTTGATCATCTCGACGGCGAAGTTGCTGATGGCCTGGATCTGCCGGGTACCGGACGCCAGGGCGGCGGGGTTGGCGAAGTACGCGTTGTCCGTCATCGTCTCCTCAGTCCTCCGGGTCTTCGCTGATCTCGTCACGGAGCCGGCCGGCCCCGCGCCGCCGGTCACCCTTCGGGCCGTCCAGCACACCGGCTCCGAAGATCTTGTGCCAGTCCACGTCGAAGCCGCTCAGCTCGGGCGCCTGTGGGTTCGCCTTCGTGAACGGCTCGAAGGTCGACATGACCCGCCGGGCCATCCGGGCCCGCGCCTCCTGCACCGCCTCCAGCACGCTGGCAGCCAGCTGACCTGCGGGCATCGTACGGTACTTGTCGTCCAGAAAGCTCAGACCGGTGAGATCACCTTGCGCGGAGACGGTCACCTCGACCGCCCGGTCCGCCGAGCGGACCGTCGCCTCCGCGTGCGCCAGTTCGCCCTCGGCGCGCGCCACCGCGGCCTCGGTCGCCTCCAGTTCGGCCACCGCCTTGGCCAGCCGCTCCTCGATCGACTCGCTGTTCACCGCGCCATCAACCCCTTTCCCGCTCGTTCACCGGCTCAGCGCCCGATGACCGCGGGCGCGCCGCCGTCGTCGGTGCCCCAGACGTCGTCGTCCTCGGCGAGCCACGCCTCCCGGGCCCGGTCGCCGCTCTCCGTCGAGGTGCCGCCCTGGCCGGAACCACCGGGACCGCCCACCGGGTAGGGCGAACTTGAGGTGGTGGGCCGGGTGTACACGATGTCCTCGTCCTCGTCGACGGACGCCGCCCGTGCCCCGCGGCCGCCCCGGGCGCTGCCGCCGGCCGGGTCGGTGAGGACGGCGCGGGTGCGCTCGCTGTTGCCGCCCTGGCCACCGCCGCCACCGCCCATGCCGGGCATGCCGCCGCCGCCCATCCCGCCCATGCCGCCCATGCTCATCGGGTTGAGCGGCGTGCCGCTCGCCGCCTGCTGAGTGGTGCCGTTGAGCGCGGCGAGGGTGCCGCTGCCGCCCGAGCGCAGCGAGCCACCGTCGTACGGGGTGCTGTCATAGTCCTCGTAGTAGTCGTCGACGGAGGAGTCCACGCCGCCCGCCGAGGTCTGCGCGGTCAGCCCGCCGCCGTTGAGGCCGGCGGTACTGGACGATGTCGACGGCGAGTCGAGGCTGTCTCCGGTCAGGTTGCCGCTGGTGCTGTCACCGGTGTCCAGGCCGCTGGTGTCGAGACCGTCGAGGTCCAGGCCGCTGGTGTCGATCGAGGACGCCGACAGGCCGTCGCTGTTGAGATCGGTCGTGGTGGTGTTACCGGCGGCGTCGGTGGTGGTGAGCTGGCCGGTGTCGGGGTTGAGGGTCTGTGAGGAGCCGTCGGGGAAGTCGGTGGTGAGGGTGCCGTCGTCGTTGAGGGTGGTGGTGGACCCGTCCGGGTTGGTGAAGGAGTCGCCGGGGTTGAGCTGTTCGGTGGTGACGTTGCCGGCCGGGTCGGTGACGGTGATCTCGCCGGTGTCCGGGTTCAGCGAGGTCTCGGAGCCGTCCGCGAAGAGGGTGTGCACGGTGCCGTCCGAGTCGAGCTGCGCCGTGCTGCCGTCCGGCGTGGTGAACGTGCCCGTGTCCGGGTTGAGGTCGCTGGTGGTGACGTTTCCGGCGGCGTCGGTGGTGGTGAGCTGGCCGGTGTCGGGGTTGAGGGTC
>NZ_JBQOUX010000026.1:2150-80046 GCF_052216785.1 Streptomyces sp. JW3
GGGAAGTCGGTGGTGAGGGTGCCGTCGTCGTTGAGGGTGGTGGTGGACCCGTCCGGGTTGGTGAAGGAGTCGCCGGGGTTGAGCTGTTCGGTGGTGACGTTGCCGGCCGGGTCGGTGACGGTGATCTGGCCGGTGTCCGGGTTGAGCACCTCCGTCGAACCGTCCGGGAAGGTGGTCGTCACCGTCCCGTCGCCGTTGAGCTGCGCGGTGGACCCGTCCGGCGTGGTGAAGGTGCCGTCGCTCGGGTTCAGCGTCGACTCCGTCAGGGTGCCGTCCGGGTTCAGGGTGCTGACCTGGCCGGTCGCCGGGTCGAGGGTCTGCTCCGTGCCGTCCGGGAAGGTGGTGGTCAGCGTGCCGTCGTCGTTGAGCGAGGTGGTCGAGCCGTCCGGGTTGAGCACGCTGGTCCCCGGATTGAGCTGGGAGGTCGAGGTGACACCGTCCGGCGAGGTGGTGGTGACCAGGCCGGTGTTCGGGTCGATGGTCTGGGTGGAACCGTCGGAGAACGTGGTGGTGAGGGTGCCGTCGTCGTTGAGCTGAGTACTGCCGCCGGTGGGGGAGTTCAGCAGCGACGAGCCGCCCTTCGTGGTGTCGTCCGAGTCGGTCGACGTCAGCCCGTTGCCCGTCAGCCCGTTGCCCAGCGCGTTCAGCGCGGACAGGGTGCTCGCCGTCTCGGGACCGGTGCTCCCGTTCAGCGTCTCGTCGGTGATCGGATTCCCGTTGCTGTCGAGCCCCAGGTTGTTGAGGCTGTCGGTGCTGGTCAGGCCGTCCCCGAGGTCGCCCAGACCGTCACCGAGGTCGCCCAGGCTGTCGTTCAGACCGTCATTGAGGTTGGTGAACCCGTCCCCGAGGTCGTTCAGGCTGTCGTTCAGACCATCGTTGAGGTCGGTGAGGTTGTCGTTCAGCCCGTCGTTGAGGTCCTCGAAACCGTCGCCGAGATCGTTGAGGCTGTCGTTCAGTCCGTCATTGAGGTCGTTGAACCCGTCCCCGAGGTCGTTGAGGTTCTCGTTCAGGTCCTCGTTGAGGTCGTTGAAGTCGTCGCCGAGGGTGTTGATGTTGTCGTTGAGATCGTCGAGGTAGTCGTTGAGCTTGTCGTTGTTCGCGTTGGCCTCGTCCTCGGCGAGGTCGGCCTCCTCCTCCGCGAGTACCTCGGCGAGCGTCTCGGAGTTCTTGTTGGTGACTTCCTTGTCGAAGGCGTCCTGCACGTCGGCCCAGGCGTTCTTCACGTTGCTGAGCGCGTCGATGGCGGGCTGCTTCAGCATGTCGTCCGCGTGGTTCGACCAGCTCTCGACGGCGGCGTCGGCGATCTTCGTCCAGGTGGTGTGCTGGGTGAGGTCGCCGTACTCGGAGGTCTGCTTGAACTCCGCGGTGGTCGAGTAACTCTTGTACGTGCCGCCGCCGCTCGGACTGGAGTAGGTGTTGGTCTCCACCTGGACGTGCGGGACATTGTTGTCGATGACCCACTCGGCGACCTTGTCGAGGATCTGCTTGACGTGGTAGTGCGGGTCGTGCTTGCCGTCCTTGGCCCAGTTGGTCCACGCCGTCTGGAGGTCGCTGATCGCCTCCTTCAGCGCGTTCTGCGCGGCGGCCAGCGCGTCGCTCAGTTCCGACTTCGGCACGTAGCCGCCCAGCGTGCTGTTCTTGGCGGCGTAGTCCCGGCCCCCCAACTGGGAGACGTAACCGTCGTAATTGGTTTTCAGCTCGTCCAGCAGGTGCCAGAAGAGGCTGGCCGCCTTGCCCTTCCAGGCGGCCTGGTCCTCGCCCAGCGAGGTCATCCACTGGTTGACGATGTCCGAGCGGGCCTGGAAGAAGCTCATCGCCCGGTCGAAGGACTGCCCGGTGTCCTCGAAGGACTTCAGCTCCACGGCGTTGTCGTCGATGACCGACAGGCCGCTGTAGCTCCAGCCCTTCGTGGAGTAGTTCGGGCCCGTCAGCAACTGGTCCAGCGCCAGCTTGCTGCCGGAGATGTACTGCGCCATCGGCCCGGAGTCCCACTGCACATGCGAGTACGAGCCCTCGAACGCGCCACCGCTGGTGATCTGCCCGTCGCCCCACAGAGTGGCCCGGCCGTCGGAGTCGACGGACACCCCGATCATCACGATCCGGGCCTTCTTCAGGCTCACGCTGTTGTGCGCGCCGTCCCCGCCGGCGTCGTAGAAGGCGAGGTCGTAGTCCTCACCGTTGTTGATCTGGTAGCCACCGATGGCGGAGTAGTCCTCCGGCGCGACCGCCCGCATGCTCTGGCCCTTGATGTCCATCCGGAACAGCTTCAGGTCGGAGAAGTCGTCCCCGCTGTCGCTGCTCAGGCTGTCGAACAGGGAGGAACGGGGTGGAATCGTGTAACCGGTGAAATTGGAGACGGCCTGGGCGAAGTAGTCGTCGGGGTCGTACGTCGGGGTACCGGAGGTGCTGGTGCCGTCGGCCATGGGGCTGAGCTCCGCTGCTGAGGGGGGAGGGAAGGGACGGGTGAGGGCCGGACGCGGGCCGGGCGGCCGGACGAAGCCGCCGCGGCCCCGCGTCAGTCGTCGCTGCCGGTGCCGCTCATGTCGTCGTCGACCGTGTCGAAGATGTCCATCAGCTTCTCGCCGTCGATCGAGGTGAGACTGTCACCCTGCGTCTTGAGCAGAGTGGTGATCGTCTCCCCCAGCGCGTCGTCGATGTCGTCGAACAGGGTCTTCTGGCTCGTGAAGATGTCGTCCAGGCTGGTGGCCTGCGTCTTCAGGGCCGTGACCAGCGCGCCGCCGCCGGTCGGGTCCTCGGTGTCGCCGCCGCCCATCAGCCCGATCCGCAGGATCTTGGCGGCGCCCGACGCCGAGCCGGTGCCGGTCTCGGCGACCAGGTTCTTCAGCGACCGGACGCCCGCCTTGTCCTTGCGGATCTCCAGCAGGGCGTCGATGAAGTCCGCGACATCGTTGTTCCTGAAGTTCTTGAGCGCCTCTGAGTCAAGATGGGTGAGGTCTGCCATGAAGTGCCTCCGCTGGCGGAATGCGCCGGACCGGGCGTTGCGGCCCGGCGCCGGTACGGGGAGATACCGGTACCGCGCCGACCGGGCAGGAGCCGGTCGGCGCGGTGGGGACGCGGGCCGGCTCAGCGGCCGATGGTCACCTCGGACCACATCTGGCTGAGCGAGTTCTCGCTGTACTTGTAGTTGCCGGAGATGTCGTTCAGGAGCGCCGCGTGCGACGTGAGCAGCGTCTCCATGTTCTGCACCGCGGCGTCCCACGCGGCCTGCTTCTGGCGGTAGGTGTCGGCGTCGTTTCCGTACCAGGTCTTGGACAGCTCGCTCAGCTCTGCCTCAAGATTGGACAGGGTCTGGGCGATCGCCTTGGTCTGCATCACCATGTCGTCCGCCGCGTTCGACATGTGGTTGTAGCTGACGTAGATGTAACCGTCGCTCAGGTTGTCTGCCACGGTCTGCCTCTTTCACACGATGCGGAGGGTGGGGGGAGGCCGGTCCGGCGGTCAGCCGACCAGCTGGTCGAAGGCCGACTGCGAGGCGTTGTACGCCTGGTTGATCGCGTCGTTCGACGAACCCTGGGTCTTGTTGTGCTCGACGAGGCTCTGGTTCAGCCGGTCGATGACGTCCTCGAGGTTCTTGAGGATGATGTTGCACTGGCCGTCCCACTGCGCGAGGAGCTGGCCGTACTGGCCGCCGTCGCTGCCCTGGTAGCCGGAGCCCAGGGCGGACTTGGTGCTGTCGACATCCTGGCGGATCTTCATGATGCCGCTGAAGGCCGACTCAAGGGCCTGGATGCCGTTCCGGGTTGATGATTCGCTTGACTGCTGGCCGTCTCCCGCCATCGTCCCACCTTTCATAAGCCGGATCTTGTTCGAGCAACGTGAGCCTAAAGTGGTGCTTGTTGCAAACACAACAAGCTGAGGAAGATCTGAGGTCCCGGAAGCAGAGCTTCCCGGATGCTTAACCGGCGAGAAACCTGGCCGGAACCCGACCGGATCCCGACCGGATCCCGGCCGGGCGCCGCGTTCCGCCAAGTCAGTCGCCCGCGACGGCCCTTGGCGCACCGGCCGCCGCCGGACCCGCGGGCCCGTCCGCCTTCCCGGCCGCCGTCGCGGCGCCCTTCCCGGCGTCGCCCCCGGGGCCCTGCTCGGCACCGGCGCCGCTGTCGGCGCACTGGCCGGCCGCCGCGCCGGCCGCCGCACCCGTTGCCGCCTGCCGCGACCCCGCCGCCGCGGCCGTGTCCAGGTCCGGGCCGGTCGGCAGCAGCGACAGCAGGGTGGACGGCACCCGCACCGCCGACGCCTCGTCGTAGCCGAGCGCGGCGAGCGCCTCCGCGTCCGTGATGCGGTACTTCACCCCGTCGTCGCCCACCAGGAACGTGGTGTCGCCGACCGCCGCGCCGGCCGAGCCGAGCACCCGCACCAGCGTGCCGTGCCCGGGGCGCGTCACCACCTGGTCCACCGCCACGCAGGCCGGTGTCGCCGCCGCCGGATCGGCCTGGGCGACCGGCGCCAGCGCCGTCTGCTCGACCCGCACCGAGGTCACCCGCACCGTGTCGCCGTCCGGGTCCACCTGTGTACACGCCGCCTGCTCGGCGGGCAGCCGCACCGCGCTCGGCGGCGCGTCCGGCAGCCCGGTCACCGACGGGTCCGTACCCGCCGTGCCCGGCGCCTGGTGCGCCCGCAGGTCGGAGACACCGATCGGGACGGCCGTCGGGGACACCCCGGCGTAGGCGTCCTCGCGGGTGTCCGGGTCGCCCAGCAGCAGCACCGACTGGGTCGCCGTCACGGCGTGCAGCCCGTCCTTCTGGAGCACGTAGTCCTGGCTGCCGGAACCCGCCGCCACCCGGAACACCTGCCCCACCTTCGTCTCCCGTCCGGCCAGCTCCGGCCCCGCCGCGCCCCGGCCGGTGACCTTCAGGGTGGCCAGCTTCGGACCGCTCACCAGGGCGTCCAGGAACGCCGCCGACACCGGACGCGGTGTCACCGCGCCGTAGCCCAGGGACTCCGCGGCACCCGAGTCCTCGTCCAGTTCCAGCCGGCTGCCCTGCCACACCAGGTAGGTCCGCTCGTCCGGACCTCGCACCACCAGCCCCGAGCCCGCGCCGATCGGGCTGGTCGCCACCGGCGCCCCCGGCACCACCGTGGTCCGCTCGCCGGTGCCCGTCGAGCACACCTGCCACGCCGAGGTCTCCAGGTCGCCGGCGCCCGGCACCGCGTCCGGAGCGCCGGCGATGCCCACCGGCGTGCCCACCGGGGTGCCCTCCAGGGACGCCGTGCGCACCGACGTGGTCTCCAGGGCGGCGCCGCCGATCAGCATCGCCGACGCGTAGTTGCGCACCGGCCGCAGCCGGCCCTCGGTGTACAGGTAGCGGGCGCCGGTGTCCTCGTTGACGATCAGCGTGTCGCCGCTGCGCCACGCGTCGTTGCCGCCCGGCCGCAGCAGCCCGTAGACGAAGGCGCCGGCGGCGACCAGGATGGCGACGATGATCCCGATCAGGGCGCCGCGCGTGGTGCGGCCCAGCGGGCTCTCCGGGGCGTCGGGGTCGGCCAGCAGCATCCCCGAGGTCAGCCGCCCCATCATGAACGTGTGCGCTTGCACCTGGTCGCGCTTGGACCGCACGGTTGCCTCCTGGCGGGTGAGTGGTTCGTGGTGGTCGCGGGGCCGGTCAGCCGTTCCAGCCGCGCAGGGCGCCGAACACGCCCAGCAGCCAGAGCGTCAGCGGCAGCAGGGCGATCGCGAGCAGCGAGTGCAGCAGCTCCGCCGCCCGGCCCCAGTACGGCACCAGGCGCCGCCCGGGGACCGTCCACACCGCCACCGTCAGCACCGTCGCCACCACCAGCAGACCCGCCACCAGCAGCGCCCGGTCCACCCCCCGCAGGTCCAGGCCCCAGCCGAACGCCAGCAGCAGCAGACCCCAGGCGCCGGGCAGCACCAGCACCAGCCGCTGCGCGATGTTGACCAGCCCCCGGCCGTGCAGGAGCAGCAGCAGCGACAGGGTCAGCGCGCACAGCAGCGCCGGCAGGTTCGGCCGGTAGGCCAGCGCCACCAGACAGGCCGACGCCAGCACGCCCGTCGCGCCGTACAGCGCCGTCATCCACTCCCCGGCCAGCTCGGTGCGGACCGCCACGTCGGCGCCCCGGTAGGGGTCGATGCCCTCCTGCAACTGGCCGGCGTTGGTCGGCAGGGCCGGCATCCGCATGCCCGCGAACCGGAACGACAGCGCCGGCACCAGCCCGCCGAGCAGCACCGTCAGCATCGCCACCACGCCCGCCGCGCCGGCCGGCCGCACCTCGAATACGGTCATGACGCCGCCGCCCACCGCCACCGCGCACGCCGTCAGCGCCGACGCCAGGAACAGCGGCGCCCGCACCGCGGTGGCCGCCAGCGCCAGCACCGCACCGCCCGCCCACGGCGCCGCCGCCGCCAACAGCCGGGCCCCCAGCACCTGGTGGGCCTGCGGCCCGCTCAGCTCACCGCCCGGCACCAGCCAGCCCGCCAGCGCCAGCGCCGGGGAGGCCAGCAGCCCGAGCACCGCGCCGGTGGCGCCGTCGCCCACCGCCCGGCTCGCCGAGGCCGCGCCGGCCAGCAGCAGCGCCCCGGTGACACAGGCCGCGCCCGCGCGCAGCGCCACCGAGCCGCCCGGCCAGGCCAGCAGGGCCAGACCGGCCAGCACGGCCACGGTGATCAGGACCCGCAGCAGATGCCGCGCCGCCCCCTCGCTCCAGTCGTGCAGCCGGTCCCGGGTGACCGACGCGATGCCGTCCACCAGGTCGTCCAGGCGCACCTCGGGCAACGCCTCGGTGTGCGGCCGCAGATGCAGGGTCTCGCCGTCGGTCAGACCGAGCGAGGCGAGCGTGGCCTCCTCGTCGAGCGGCGGTCCGCCCAGCCGCTGGAGTATCCAGCCGTCGTGTTCGAGGCCGTGCTCCTCGGCGTCCTCGCCGGCGTACCGCAGCACTGTCGGCAACAGGTCGGCGACCGGCACGTCGGAGGGCACGGCGAGGTCGATGGTCTGGCGCGGGGCGCGCACGGTCAGGTGGCACAGATCGGCCACGGAGGTGTCGGTCATACCGGGGCTCACGTCTCCTGGGCGTCGGGACGGGGGGTGGCGTGTGCTGGGCGACATACCACTGAGGGGGGCGGGCGCGGCGAGATGGTCTGGCGGTGAGGAAGTGACACGGGATGGGGGAGGGGGTGACGTGGACTTACGGAGTTGACGGGGTGCACACTACTGTCACTCCCCGAGGTCGTCGTCAAGGGGAGTCCCGGCAGCGTTCGGGGCACATCACCGGCCGAACCCGCGCCCCGCGCGGGGCCGGCCGCCGCTCCCGGAGCCCCCCCCCACGTGCTCGATGACCCGTTAGGAGCCCCAGCGTTGAGCGTGGTCCTGTTCCGCCGTCCGGCCCGTCGCCGCGGACCCGACATGCCGAGCGGCGAGTTGACCCTTCAGGAACCGCCGACCCTGATGGAGACCGTGCCGGACACGTCCGCGGTGTGGACGTACCTGCCGATGGCCATGATGTCGGTCTCCATGATGCTGATGTTCCTGCGCATGGGCGGAATGGCGTACGGCGCCTTCATGTACATCGCGCTCGGCATCATGGGACTGGCCGTCGTCGCGATGCTGGTCGGCCAGTACATGCGCAAGGCCGGCGACCGCAAGCAGCGGCTGCGCGGCGAGCGCCGCGACTACCTGCGCTACCTCGCGCAGAGCCGGCGCACCGTGCAGCGCACCGTGGTCGAGCAGCAACTGGCCCTCGCCTGGCGCCATCCCGAGCCGCAGGTGCTGCGCTCCATGGTGCGCACCACCCGGCTGTGGGAGCGCCGCCCCAAGGACGTCGACTACGGCGAGGTCCGCGTCGCCGTCGGCGACCAGCAGCTCGCCCTGCGCCTCAACCCCGTCTCCACCAAGCCGGTCGAGGACCTGGAACCGCTGTGCGCGCACGCCCTGCGCCGCTTCATCCGCGCCTACAGCACCGTGCCCGGCCAGCCCATCGCCCTCTACCTGCGCTCCTGGTCCCGGCTGCTGCTGCGCGGCGACCTCGACGCGGGCCGCGACATGCTCCGCGCCGCCCTGTGCCAACTGGCGGTCTTCCACCCGCCGGAGGAGGTGTGGATCGCGGTCTGCGCGGACGACGAGCACCGCGCCGAGTGGGAGTGGGTGAAGTGGCTGCCGCACAACCAGCACCCGCAGGAGACCGACGGCGCCGGCCCGCTGCGGATGGTCGCCGCCGCCTTCACCGACCTGGAGAACCAGCTCGGCAGCGAGTTCGCCGAGCGGCCCGCCTTCGACCCGGACGCCGTACCCGGCCGGGACGAACCGCTGGTCATCGTCGTCGTGGACGGCGCCACCGTCCCCGCCGGCCACCGCTTCGACGGCCCCGGCTTCCGCAACGCCGTCGTCGTCGACCTGTCCGCCACCCTTACCTGGCGCCCCGGCCGCACCACCCTGCGGCTCGACGTCGCGCCCGACGCCGTCGCCCTGGTGCGCACCGACCGCAGCCGCAAGGAGCAGACCACCGTCCTCGGCCGCCCCGACCGGGTCGGCCCGCGCGCCGCCGAGTCGCTGGCCCGGCTGATCTCCCCGTACCGCATGAGCCTCACCGCCGACGCGGCCGAACCGCTCTCCGCCGACGTGGAGCTGACCACCCTGCTCGGCATCCCCGACCTGCACCGCCTGGAGCCGGACGTGCTGTGGCGCCGGCACACCGGGGCCGGCCGGCTGCGGGTGCCGGTCGCGGTCGGCGCCGACGGCCGCCCGGTCGAACTGGACATCAAGGAGTCCGCGCAGGGCGGCATGGGCCCGCACGGCATGCTCATCGGCGCCACCGGCTCCGGCAAGTCCGAACTGCTGCGCACCCTCGTGCTCGGCCTCGCCCTCACCAACTCCTCCGAGACCCTCAACTTCGTCCTGGTCGACTTCAAGGGCGGCGCCACCTTCCTCGGCCTGGACGAACTCCCGCACACCAGCGCCGTCATCACCAACCTCGCCGACGAGGCCGCCCTCGTGGAGCGCATGCAGGACGCCCTGCACGGCGAACTGCTGCGCCGCCAGGAACTGCTGCGCGCGGCCGGCAACTACACCTCCGCCCTGGACTACGAACGGGCCCGGGCCGGCGGCGCCGACCTCACCCCGCTGCCCAGCCTCTTCGTCGTGGTCGACGAGTTCAGCGAACTGCTCGCCGCGCACCGCGAGTTCATGGAGCTGTTCGTGATGATCGGCCGGCTCGGCCGCTCGCTCGGCGTGCACCTGCTGCTCGCCTCGCAGCGCCTGGACGAGGGCCGCATGCACCAGCTGGAGTCGCACCTGTCCTACCGGGTCGGCCTGCGCACCTTCTCCGCCATGGAGTCCCGCGGCGTCCTCGGCGTCCCCGACGCCTACGAACTGCCCTCCCAGCCCGGCAGCGGCTACCTCAAGAGCGGCGTCGAGGCCCTCACCCGGTTCCGCGCCGCCTACGTCTCCGGCCCCTACCGGCGCCGCGGCGGCGCCGTCGCCCAGGCCCGGGTGGCCAGCCAGGTCGTGCCCTGGTCCGCCGGGTACGTGGTGCCCCGCGCCCCCGCCCCGGCCGTACTGGAACCGGAGCCGGCGGAGGAGTCGGAGGACGGCGCGACCCTGCTGTCGGTGGCGCTGGAGCGGCTGCGCGACGCCGGACCGCCCGCCCACCGGGTGTGGCTGCCGCCGCTGGAGGACGCCGCCCCGCTGGACGTCCTGCTCGGCGGCCTGGAGACGGTCCCGGGGCGCGGCCTGACCGCCCCCCACTGGAAGGGCACCGGCCGGCTGCGGGTCCCGGTCGGCCTGGTCGACAAGCCCTTCGACCAGCGCCGCGACCCGCTGCTCGTCGACCTCGGCGCGGCCGGCGGCCACGTCGCCGTCGCGGGCGGCTCGCAGAGCGGCAAGTCCACCGTGCTGCGCAGCCTCATCCTCGCCCTCGCCCTCACCCACACCCCGCGCGAAGCGCAGTTCTACTGCCTCGACTTCGGCGGCGGCACGCTCTCCCAGCTCACCGGGCTGCCGCACGTCGCGGGCGTCGCGGCCCGGCTGGACACCGAGCGGATCAGCCGCACCGTCGCCGAGGTCACCGCCGTACTCACCCAGCGCGAGCAGTTCTTCCTCGACCACTCCATCGACTCGATGGCCACCTACCGGCGCCGCCGCGCCGCCGGGGAGTTCCCCGACGAACCGCACGGCGACATCTTCCTGGTGATCGACGGCTGGTCCGCGGTCCGGCAGAACTTCGACCAGTTCATCCCGACGTTCAACCAGATCGCCACCGGCGGCCTCAACTACGGCATCCACCTCATCGTCGCCACCGCCCGCTGGCTGGAGCTGACCGCGCCGGTGCGCGACCAGGCCGCCACCCGCCTGGAACTGCGGCTCGGCGACACGATGGACTCCGTGGTGGACATCCGCAAGGCCGCCGCCGTGCCCCGTACCCCGGGCCGCGGCCTCACCGTCGACGCCAAGCTGCACTTCCTGTCCGCGCTGCCCCGCGCGGACGGCTCGGCCGACCCCGAGACGCTCAGCGACGGCGTCGCCGACCTGGTCGAGCGGATCGCCGGCGCCTGGACCGGGCCGCGCGCCCCGCAGGTACGGATGCTGCCGCACCGGCTGCCGGTCGCCGAACTGCCCGCGCCGGAACTCGGCCAGGGCAACGCCCTCAAGCTGGCGCTCGGCCAGGACGAGGAGACCCTCGGCACCGTCTGGCACGACTTCTCCCGCACCCCGCACCTGATCGCCGTGGGCGACACCGAGAGCGGTAAGACCAACCTGCTGCGGGTGGTCGCCGACGCCATCGTCGCCCGCTACGCGCCCACCGAGGCCCGCATCCTGGTCGTCGACTACCGCCGCGACCTGGTCGAGGCGGTGCCGGAGGAGTACCGGCTGGGGCACGCGGTCTCCGTCGACGGCCTCAAGCAACTGGTCGGCGGTTCCGCCAAGGCGCTCCAGACCCGGTTGCCCGGCCCGGAGATCACCCCGGCCCGGATGCGCGGCGCCGACTGGTGGAACGGGCCCCGCCTGTTCGTCCTCGTCGACGACTACGACATGGTCGGCGGCGGCACGGTCATGGACCACCCCTTCGCGCCGCTCTTCGACCACCTCGCCCTCGGCCACGAACTGGGCCTGCACCTGGTCGTGGTGCGCTCCGCCACCGGCGCCGGCCGCGGCCTGGGCGACCAGCTCCTGCGCCGCCTGGACGAGGTCAACACCCCGGGCCTGCTGATGTCCGCCCCGCCGTCCGAGGGCTACCTCTTCGGCAACGTCAAGCCACGCGTCCTGCCCCCGGGCCGCGCCCTGCACATCGTCCGCCGCAAACCGGTCCTCATCCAGACCCCGCTGGCAGCGGGCACGGATTCCGCCTCGTCCGAGGGGTGAGACGGGACCGTTCGGGCTGAAGCGGGGGAGGGGGGCTGGGGCGCGGCCCCCTAGGGATGGGCTCGGGGCGTCGGTCAGGGGCCCAGGGGGCCGGAGTGCGGTCTCCAGGGCCGGATTGGGGCACCGGTCAGGGCGTCGACGCGCTCGGCGGGCGGGGACGCGGCCGTTCAGGCCGAAGCGGGGTTCCTCGGGCCCGGGGCGCGACCCCTGGAAACGGGTTGGGGCATGGGTCCGGGGCGCGGCCCGCCAGGAGCGGGCTGGAGCACCGGGCAGGGGCCCGGGGCGCGACCCCTGGAAACGGGTTGGGCGCACGGGTCCGGGCGCGGCCCCAGGGACGGGTGGGGGCACCGGTCAGGGGCCTGAGGTCCAGGGACGCGGCCTCCGGGGCGGGTTGGGGCACCGGTCAGCGGCCCGAGGCCAGGGAGGCGCCCCCCGGGGCGGATTGGGGCACCGGTCAGCGGCCCGAGGTCCTGGGACGCGGCCTCCGGGACGGGTCGGGGCACCGGTCAGGGGCCCGACGTCCCCCGGGCCCCCGGGTTCGTCGGGCGCCAGCCGTTGCGCCGGCCGCGGGGGATGACGATCGCCAGCCAGACCACCGTGATCACCACGGCGAGACCCCCCACCGCCGGCCACAGGGCGCGGCGCAGCGGCCCGGCCGCCTTGTCCGGCGGCATGCTCACCGCCGCGGCCTGGTCTTTCGGAGCGGCGACCGCGGCCGTCGACGGCAGCACCGAGGTGACCGCGGCGTACGGGTCGACGCGGGGCACCTCGGCCGGGTAGGCGGTGGACCGCAGCAGACTCGCGGTCTGCGCGGCCGTCAGCTCCGGGTGCACGGAGCGCACCAACGCCGCCGCGCCCGCCACGAATCCGGCCGCCAGCGAGGCGCCCGAGCCGATGTAGTGGCCGTCCTTCGCCGGGCCGATGCCGACGACCCCGTCGCCGGGGGCGGCGAGCAGCGCGCTGCCGGTGGTGTACGCGCCGGTCGGCCGGTCGCCGTTCTTGTCCACGTCCAGGACGGACAGCACACCGTCCGAGGCGGCCGGGTAGAAGTCCTGGGCCGGCGGGTCCTCGCTCACGCCACCGGTCGGCACGTCCGGCACGGCCGCGGCCACCAGCAGTACGTCCTTCTTCGCGGCGGCCTCGACCGCCGACCGCAGCGCGGCCGTGTCGGCGCCGAACGCCGCCGACACGGTCACCACCTTCGCACCGCCCTCGACGGCGGCCTCGATGCCCTCGGCAACCCGGCCGGGCGTGACGGCGCCGCGCTCGTCGGTGCCGCGCACCGCGAGGACCCGCGACTGCGGGGCCACGCCCGCGAACTTCACGCCCTTCTCCACCTGGGCGGCGATCAGACCCGCGACGAAGGTGCCGTGCCCGACGCAGTCCGTGCCGGCCGCGCCGACCGCCGTGACCCGGCCCTTCAGCGCGGGCACCGACGTGGACACGCCGGTGTCGACCACGCCGACGGTCACCCCGGCGCCCGAGGCGAACTGCCAGGCCCGGCCGAGCTGGAGGCCGACCTGCTCCCACGGCACGGCGGTGGCCCGCCGGCCCGAGCCCTCGGTGCAGGAGTCGGTGGCGGTCAGCTCCGCCTTCAGCACCGGCAGCTCCACCGTGTCGCCGTCGGCCGCAGCCGCGCGCTGGGCACCGGCACCGCACACACCAGCCGCCAGCAGCAGCGCCAGCGCGCCGGCGACGGGCCGCAACGCCCGTGTCGTACGTGCCGCATGCGCCGTACGTGCCGTACGCGTCGTGCTCATCGTCTTCGTCTTCCTCACCGTCACGCCCCGGCCCGCTGGCCGGCGGCGGGCGCCGACGCCGGATCGGTCAGGTCCTCCGGAAGCAGCAGCCGCAGGTCGTCGAGGCTGGGCGCGGCCACCCGGCTGAGCCGGCCCGCCTGCCGGGTCATCATCCGCTCCAGCACCTGCCGGGCGGTGCGCGCGTTGCCGAACGACCGGTCGCGCGGCAGCGTGTCGAAGTGCTGCCGCAGCACCGAGCCGAGCCCCGTGCCGCACTCGTAGCCCGCCTGGAGCGCGTGCTGGCGCACGATCGTGACCAGCTCGTCGGAGGAGTAGTCGGCGAACTCGATCTTCCGGGAGAACCGCGAGGTCAGACCCGGGTTGGAGGCCAGGAACCGCTGCATCTCGGCGGTGTAGCCGGCCACGATGACCACCACCTCGTCGCGGTGGTCCTCCATCAGCTTCAGCAGCGTGTCCACCGCCTCCCGGCCGAAGTCCGCGCCGGACCCCTCGCGCGGGGTGAGGGTGTACGCCTCGTCGATGAACAGGACACCGCCCAGCGCCCGCTGGAACACCTCCGTGGTGAGCTGCGCGGTGTGGCCCACGTAGCGGCCGACCATGTCGGCGCGGGACACCTCGACGAGCTGGCCGCGGGGCAGCACGCCCAGGGAGACCAGGAGTTCGCCGTAGAGCCGGGCCACGGTGGTCTTGCCGGTGCCGGGCGGGCCGGTGAAGACCAGGTGGTGGCTGAGCCGCGGCACCGGCAGCCCGGCGGCCTCCCGCTGCCGGGCCGTGGAGACCAGGTTGACCAGGTCGGTGACGTCCCGCTTGACCGCCGAGAGCCCGACCAGGGCGTCCAGCCGGCTCAACGCGTCGTCGCCGGCGTCGAGACCGTCCGGACCGGCCTCGGCCTCGCGGGCGGCCTCCTCGCTGATGTCCTGCGGCAGCAGCAGCGTCAGGTCCTCCTCGGTGACCTGGCTCAGCGCGGCCAGCCGCATCGCCTGCCGGTCCACCATCTCCTCGAACACCTGCCGCGCCGCGCGGCCGTTGCCGAACCCGGCGTCCTTCGGTATCCGCTCGAAGTGCGTGGACAGCGCCCGGCGGGTCTCGTCGTTCAGCACGTACTGGTGCCGCCCGCACATGCTCTCCACGATCTCCACCAGCTCGGGCACCGAGTAGTTCTCGAACTCGACGGTGCGGGAGAAACGGGAGGCCAGGCCCGGGTTGGAGTTCAGGAAGCTGCGCATCTCTTTGGAGTAGCCGGCCGCCACGACCACCACGTCCTCGCGGTGGTCCTCCATCAGCTTCAGCAGGGTGTCCACCGCCTCCCGGCCGAAGTCGACGCCCGAACCGCGGGAGTCGGCGGTCAGCGTGTACGCCTCGTCGATGAAGAGCACCCCGCCCAGCGCCCGTTCGAAGGTCTCGGTGGTCTTGATGGCGGTACCGCCGATGACCTGGGCGACCAGGTCGGCACGGGACACCTCGACCAGGTGCCCGGAGCGCAGCGCCCCCAGCTCGGCGAGGATCGTGCCGTAGAGCCGGGCCACGGTGGTCTTGCCGGTGCCGGGCGGGCCGGCGAAGACCAGGTGCCGGCTCATCGGCGGCGCCGACATGCCGAGCTGGGCCCGGCGCCGGGCCAGCTGGGTCAGGTTGACGAGGGTGCGGACCTGTTCCTTGACGTGGCCCAGGCCGATCAGGCCCTCCAGCGAGGCCATCGGCCCGTCCGGCCGCCCGGGGCCGTCCGACTCCGGGACGGTGCCCGCCGGGTCGGTGCCCTCGGCCTCGCCGTAGCCCCAGGCGTCGCGGGCCTCGTTGCCGGTGCTGGTGAGGTTCTCCACCGCCAGCCGGCCGTCCGCCTTGGACTGGACGAGGCCGCCGCCCTTGTTGTCCCGCACCGTGCAGCCGACCACCGACACCGGCGCGTCGGACTCCACCCGGATGCCGTCCCGGCCGTTGCCGGTGGCCTCGCAGCCGTTCAGGTTGGCCCGGCCGCCGTCGCGGACCAGGAAGCCGTGGTCGGTGGCGGCGGCGGCCCGCACCCGGGTCGCGGTCAGCTCGCCGCCGCTGTCCACCACCACGCCGCAGCCGCCCGCCGAGACCAGTTCGCCGTCGCGCAGCGCCGCCGTGCCCTCGCCGCCGATCTCCAGGCCGGCCCCGCCCGGGGCGCTCACCTTCAGGCCCGCCAGATAGACGTTGCCGCCGGTGCTGACCACCGCGCCGGCGCCGCCCGGTGTCTCCACCGCGCAGTCCTCGACCCGGCCCCGGCCGCCGTCGGTCACCGCGACGCCCGCGCCGCCCGCGCCGGTGATCCGGGCCCGCCGCACCAGCGGGTTGGCGCCGCCCTTGACGACCACGCCGCTGCCCTTGACGTCGACGATCTCCACCCGGTCCAGTTCGGCCGCCGAGTCCTCCTCCAGCAGGACACCCTCCGCGTCGCCGTCCCGGACGGTCAGCGAGGTCAGCGTCGGCGAGGAGGCGCCGGCCACCCGCAGCGCCGGGGCCTGCGCGCCGGTCAGCCAGCAGTCCTCGTACGTGCCGCGCGAACGGTCGGTGACGAAGAGGCCGTGGCCGGCCGTGCGGGAGGTGCGGCAGCGGCGCAGCACCGGGTCGGCGCCGTGCGAGACGATGATGCCCTGGCCGGTGGTGCCGTTGATCCGCACGTCGTCCATCTCGACCCGGGCGGCGCTGGTCAGGTGGGCGCCGACCGCGGTGTCGTGCACGACGGTCCGCAGCACCCGCGCCACGCTGCGCTCCTCCATGGCGAGGGAGGGCTTGTCGGTGGAGGACAGGTCGCAGTCCTCGACGGACACCTGGGCGTCGCCGTTGGCGAGGATGCCGTTGCCGCGCGCGTCGCGCACCGTGCAGCCGCGCACCGTCGCCCGGCCGCGCTCGCCGACCACCACACCGCTGGTGCCGAGGTGTTCGAGAGTGCAGGACTCCAGCGAACTCTCGGTGGCGGAGGTGACGACGACGCCGGCGCCGGTCCGGCTGGAGACCCGGCACTCGCGCATGGCGAGCGACCCCGAGTTGCGGGCGAGCACGGTCGCCCAGGAGGCGCCGGACAGATCACAGCCCTGCATGGCGACCTGCCCGTGGGAGGCGTCCACCGCGGGCACCTCCGGGTCCTGCCCCTGCACGACCAGGTCGGTCAGCATCACCGCGTCGACGCGCAGCGATATCGCCGTGCCCGTGCGCGGTGCCAGCCGGACGCTGCCGCGCGACTGTTCGGCGACGATGGTCACCCGGGTGGTGACGACAAGGTTTTCCTCGTACGTTCCCGGACGGACACTCAGCACCGCCCCACCGCGCGCCCTGGCCAGGGCCTCTGAGACCGTCCGGGCGTCCCCGGTGCCCTCCGGACAGACCGTCAGTACCTGGCGCACTCCGCTGACCTCCTCGTTTTGGCACCCGTGGGTGGCGGCCGGACCCATCATGCCTTCCTCTTACCTGCGATCCCACCCCGGACCGGTGACAGGCATGAGGCGACAGGGGCGCCGTACCCCCGGATTATGGGACGTTCCGCAACGTCCGTACCAGCATGGGCGCTAGTCCGGGCCGATAGTTAACGCGGGTGGAATGACGTGCCCCACATGAGTGTGCGTGAATGAGGCCGAGCACTGGGACGAGCGATGACCGCGGGACGGATGGGACGTATGGCGGACCGGACCGAATCAGCGACGAGCACGGCGGCCGAGGCAACGGCCGCCGAGAAGAAGACGGCGACGCCGGCAACCCCAGCGGAGCCGGCCACCGGAGCGGCCCCGAGCGCCCCCGACACGGAACCGGCACCCGCCAAGAGCACGCAGACACCCCCGCCCACCGCGGCCGAACCACCCACTGCGGCCGCCTCGGCGGAGTCGACCGTCAAGACGGAACCGGCTGCGAAGGCGAAGTCGCCGACCAAGACGGAACCGACCACCAAGACGGACCCGGCCACCAAGACGGAGTCGCCCACCAAGACGAAACCGGCCACCAAGACGGACCCGGCCACCAAGACGGAGTCGCCCACCAAGACGAAACCGGCCACCAAGGCGGAGCCGACCGCGGAGGCCGCCCTGGCGGCCACGGCCACGGCCACGGCCACCGCGGCCCCGGGAGCCCCGGCCCCCGGCGCCGAGGCCGCGCCGCACCCGGGCCGCCCCGGCCGTCCGCTGCTGGCGGGCGCCGCCCTGCTGGGCGCCGCGCTGGTGGCCGTGCCGGTGCTGCTGATGAACCGCGACGCCACACCGGAGCGGCACGACACGACCGTCGCCGAGGAGGCGGGCACGGTGCTGGGCGGCGGCGCGCCGACCTCGCAGGACCCGGAGGCGTACGCGTCGTCGAGCGCGTCTCCCTCGAAGACGGCCGCGCCCAAGAAGCCCGCCACGCCGAAGGCGGCGGCGAAGGAACAGGCCCCGGTGGCGGCGGCCCCGCCCGCCTCCCCCTCCGCGTCCGCGACCAAGAAGCCGGCGGCGACGAAGACCACCCCCAAGGCGACGAAGAAGGCGACCACGAAGGCGAAGCCGAAGGCACCGTCCCTCCCGGCCGAGATCACAGTCACGGCGACCCGGGTGCTGCGGGCCGGCGAGTCCATCGAGGCGAACAAGACCCGGCTGCGCATGCAGAACGACGGCAACCTCGTGGTCTACGACGAGAACAACAAGGCCCGCTGGGCCACGATGACCTTCGGCGACAACTACCAGGCGGTCTTCCAGGCGGACGGCAACCTGGTCGTCTACACCGCCGACAGCCGCCCGGTCTGGGCGAGCAAGACCCAGGGCCACGACGGCGCGACCCTGCGCCTCCAGGAGGACGGCAACCTGGTGATCTACTCGGGCGGCGCACCGATCTGGGCATCGAAGACCCAGCACTGAGCGCGCGGTCGAGGCCGGTCGGGACGAAGACGCCGGCGACCGGACGGTCAGATGACCGTGCCGACGTCCTGGGCGGTGACGGCGTCCAGCGCGCGTTCGGCGACGGCGGCGATGGTCATGGAAGGGTTGTTGCTGAGGTTGAACTCGTGTTGTCGTAGGGGCTGACGGGCTGCCGGGAACATGACGCGCATCGACTTCGACGGGGTCGGCATCGACATCGCCGGCACCCGGATCGTGTCCGACGTGTCGTTGAGCGTCGCGCCCGGCGAGATGGTGGGGCTGGTCGGGCCCAACGGAAGCGGCAGGTCCACGCTGCTGCGCAGCGCGTACCGGGTACTGAGACCCGTCGCCGGAGCGGTGCTCATCGGGGGCGAGGACGTGTGGGACCTGTCGGCGCGGGAGGCGGCCCGCCGCCGCGCGATCGTCACCCAGCACACCGTGCTCGGCGCCGAGTTCTCCGTCGAGGAGGTCGTCGCCATGGGCAGGACACCGCACAAGGGAATGCTCGACCGGGACGGCGCCGAGGACCGCCGTACGGTCCACCGGGCGCTGGAGGACGTGCACATGGCCTGGGCGGCCCGGCGCTCGTTCGCCACGCTCTCGGGTGGCGAACAGCAGCGGATCCTGCTCGCCCGCGCGCTCGCGCAGGAGGCGCGGCTGCTGATCCTCGACGAGCCGACCAACCACCTCGACGTGCGTGCCCAGTTCGAAGTACTGGATCTGCTGCGGCGCCTGGGTCTGACGACGCTCACCGCACTGCACGACCTGGACCACGCGGTCTCCTACTGCGACCGGGTCGCGGTCATGGCGGAGGGCCGGCTCGTGGCGGTGGGCGCCCCCGCCGACGTGCTGACACCCGACCTCGTGCACCGGGTCTTCGGGGTCCGCGCGGTGCTCGACAGCCCCCCGATCACCGGCGGGCCCCGTATCGCGGTCGCCTCCGCCGCTTCCGCGCCCGACCGATCCCCGTCCTGACAGGAGCCCACCATGCGGGTAGCGATCGTCCTCTATCCCGACTTCACCGCACTGGACGTCATCGGGCCGTATGAGGTCCTGGGCCGGCTGCCGGACACCGAGGCCGTGTTCGTCGCCGAGTCCCCGGGGCTCGTCCGCAACGACCTGGGCGGTCTGTCGATCGACGCCGTGGCCCGGCTGGACGACGTGCCCGAGCCGGACGTCGTGGTCGTCGGCGGCGGTCCGGGGCAGGCGGACCAGATGTCCGACGGCCCCCTGCACGCCTGGCTGCGGCGCGTCGACCGGCCGGGAGCATGGCTGACGTCCGTGTGTACGGGCTCCCTGATCCTCGCCGCCGCCGGGCTCCTCACCGGCCGCCGGGCGACGAGCCACTGGGGAGCCCTGGAGCAGCTCACCGAGTTCGGTGCGACCCCGGTGAAGGAGCGCGTCGTCATCGACGGTCACTTCGCGACCGGGGCGGGCGTCTCGGCGGGGATCGACATGGCCCTGACCCTGGCCGGCCTGATCGCGGGCGACGACGTGGTCCGGGCCGTGCGACTCCTCATCGAGTACGCGCCTCGGCCGCCCTACGACTCGGGGACCAGGGACACCGCGTCACCGGAGGTCGTCGAGAAGCTGTTCACTCTGTTCGCGCACGACTGACCGCTGTACCCGGGCCTTCCTGGACACCGGTTCAGCGCAGCGCGGCCACCAGTGAGTCGCTCGCCGAGCACCAGATCTGCCGTGCCTCGCCGAAACCCTGCTCGCGCAGGGTGTCGAGGTGCCACTGGACGGCAGTGGGACGGTCGGGCCTCGCGCCCGCCGGCCGGGGTTCGCGCGGGTCGCCGAGCAGGGCGAAGCGGCGGGCGGCCGGTTCGGCGAGGGCCGGTTCGCCGGCGACCCGGCGCCACCAGTCGGCCCAGTCGAGGGCGCCTTCGGCCCGCTGCCGTTCCTGACGCGCGGTGAGCAGGGCGTTCATGGCCGAGTTGAGACGGGGCGCGGACTCGTCGTACATGTGGTCGGCGTTGAGGAACACGCCGCCCTCGCGCAGCAGCCCGGCCAGGGTGCCGTACAGGCGGCGCAGTGGTTCGGTGTCCAGCCAGTGCAGGGCGGTGGCGGTGACGACGGCGTCGAAGACGGTGTGGGGCAGGCGCGCGGTCCAGTCGGGGTCGGTGAGGTCGGCTTCGGCGAAGGTGACGCGGTCGTCGCCGGCGAAGTGGCCGCGGGCGATGGTCAGCAGGGCCGGGTCGATGTCCACGCAGACGGTGCGGGCGCCGGGCAGCGCGCGCAGGACGCGGGCGGTGATGCTGCCGGTGCCGCAGGCGAGGTCGAGGACGAGCGGGGTACGGCCCGCCACGGCCTCGACGGCGTCGGTCATGACCCGGAGGCGTTCCTCCCGGTCGGGCATGTACCACTCCTGCTGGCGGTCCCAGCTCGTCTGCCACTGCTGCCAGTCGGTGGAGGTGGAGGCGGGGGTGGTGGTCATGGGCGGGGGTGTTCCCTTCACTGGTGGGTGGCGGTGGCGAGGTTTCGGGACCGCAGCAGCAGGCGGGTGGTGCCGGCGGCGGGGGCGGCCAGGACCGTGGCGCGGGGACCGCTCTCGACCACCTTGCCGGTGTCCAGGACGACCAGGTCGTCGGCGAGTCGCTCGACGAGGGTGAGGTCGTGGCCGATCCACAGCACGGCTGTTCCCCTTTCCTCGCGCAGCCGCGTGATCTCGGCGGTGACCAGGGCGGTGCTGACGGCGTCGAGGGCGGTGGTGATCTCGTCGCAGATCAGGACGTCGGGTTCGGCCAGCAACGCCCGTGCCAGGGCCGCTCGTTGCAGTTCGCCGCCGGAGAGGGCGGCGGCGTGCCGCGTGGTGTGCTCCGAGGTGAGCCCGAGCCGTTCCCACAGCTGCCGGGCCTGCCGTTCGGCCTCGGCCGGGGTGCGGCCGCGCAGGCGTACGGCGGTGCGGACGACCTGGTCGAGGACGGTGCGGCGGTCGTCGAAGGAGTTGCGTACCTCCTGCCAGACGTACTGCACGCCGCGGATCTGGCGGGTGGTGCGGTGGCGGAGGGCGGGGAGCGGCTCGCCCTGGTGGGTGAGGTGTCCGCGGTGGCGTTCGTGCAGTCCGGCGAGGCAGCGGGCGAGGACGGTCTTGCCGCTGCCGGACGGTCCGACGACCGCTGTGCAGCCGCCCTCGCGCACCCGCACGGTCACGTCGTGCAGCACTTCGCCACGGTGGCCCGGGTGCAGCCACGCGGTCAGGTTCCGGGCCTCCAGCGCGGTCCCGGCCGGCTCCGCGGAGGTGGCTCGTGCCGGGGGAGGGGACGGTGGGGCGGCCGGGGCCGGGAGGACGTCCGGTGTGGGGCCGGTCGCGGTGACCCGGCCGTGCTCCAGCAGGATCGTGCGGGCGGCCACCGCGCGCACCAGGTCGTGGTCGTGGCTGAGCAGGAGCAGGGCGTATCCGGCGGCGGTCAGCCGGGTCAGCTGTTCGGCCAGCCGTAGCCGGGCCACCGTGTCCAGACCGGTGCTGGGCTCGTCGAGGACCAGGACGCGCGGGCCGCAGGCCAGGACCTGGGCGAGGGCGACGCGTTGCCGCTGGCCGCCGGAGAACTGGTGCGGGAAGCGGCGCAGCACCGCGTGGTCGTCGGGCAGACCGGCGGTGCGCAGGGCGTCGGCCGCGACCGCCCGGTTCTCACCGGAGGACCGATGCAGGCGGGCGAGTTCGGTGAGGACCGGGCCGATGCGGCGGGCGGGGTTGAGCGCATGGGACGGGTGCTGCGGCATGTACGACACGACCCCGCCCCGGACGGTGCGCGCGATGCCGGTCGGGCCCTCCTCGTCCACCACCGCCACGCCGTCGACCCGTACTGTTCCCGTCAGCCGGACCCCGGGCGCGGCCTCGCCCAGCAGGGCCAGCGCGGCAGTGGTCTTGCCGCTGCCGGACGGGCCCACCAGGGCGGTCACCTCGCCGGACACAACGGTGAAGTCGACCCCGTCCAGGAGCCGGGCCGTTCCCGCGCGGGCGGTGAGTCCGCCGACCTCGATCACCGGCTGCACGCCGGCACCCTCTTCCGGTTCCTCGCCGCGCCCGGCAGCAGGCCGTCCGCCAGCAGGTTGACGCCGACCACGAACATCACCAGCAGCACCGTCGGTGCCAGCACCGCCCACGGCTGCACGAACAGTGCCTCCCGGCTCGCGGCGATCACCACACCCCAGTCGGGAGAGGTCGGGTCGAGGCCGAGACCGAGGAAGTTGGCGGCGGCCACCGTGAACACCGCCCCGCCGACCCGGGTGCCGGCGTCGGCGGCGGCCACCGGCAGCACCGCCCGCCCGACGTGCCCGAACAGGACCCGCGCCGGGGACTCGCCCTGCAACCGCATCGCCTCGGCGACGGGTCCGCTGGCCGCGTCCAGCGCCGCCGCCCGCAGCAGCCGGGCCACGGCGGGCACGTTCAGCACCGCCACGGCCAGGGTCACCGCGACCGGATGGCCGCGCCAGCCGACCCCGACCACGCTGATCACCAGCAGCGAGGGCAGCGGCAGCAGCAGCTCCACCGGCCGCATCAGCAGATCGTCCAGCCACCGGCTGCGGGCCGAAGCCGCCGCCAGACCGAGCACGGCTCCCACGGCGACGGCCAGCGCCACCGCGGCACACGCCACCCCCAGGGCGCTCGCCCCGCCGCGCAGCACCAGTGTCAGCACGTCCCGCCCCAACGCGTCCGTGCCGAGGGGATGCCCGTCGCCGAGGGCGTAGGGCATGCCGTCGGAGGGAACGGCGGTGTCCGTCACGAACGGGCCGACGACGGCCGCGGCGACCGGCACCACCAGCAGCAGTGCCCCGGCCGCCGCCCGCCGGGTACGTCCACCGGTACTCATCGCAGCACCTCCGTACGGGGAGCCAGCCGGTGGCTGACGAGGTCCGCCGCCAGGTTGAGCAGGCAGGCGACGGCGGCCAGGGTCAGGGTGAGGGCCTGCACGGTGGGCACGTCCCGGTTCTGCACCGCCTCCACCAGCGCGGTCGCGGTCCCGGGGACGGCGAAGACGGCCTCGACGACGAGTACGCCGCCGAGCAACTGGTCCCCGGTCCGGGCCAGTTCCTGGACGCCGGGCACGGCAGCGCCCGGCAGGACGTGCCGCAGCACCAGCCGGGCCGGCGGCACCCCGAGGCGACGGGCCTGCACCGTGTAACCCGCGTCCAGCGCGGTGACCGTACCGGCGCGGATCTGCCGGGACAGTACGCACACGGTGCGGGCCAGCAGGACCGCCACCGGCAGCACGAACAGCTCCGGACGCCGCCACCACCCGTCGTCCGCGCCCACCCAGGTCGACGGCAGCCAGCCCAGCCGCAGCGAGAACACTCCCACCAGCAGCAGCGCGAGGACGAAGTCCGGTACGGAGGTGAGGGTCAGGGTCACGGCGGACACGACCCGGTCGGTGCGGCTGCCCGCCCGCAGCCCGGTCAGCAGACCGACTCCGACGGACAGCGGCACCAGCAGCACGATCGTCACGGCGGCCAGCGCGGCCGTCACCGGCACCGATGATGCCAGTACCCCGCTCACCGGTCCCCCGCCGACCAGTGACGTCCCCAGATCACCGGTGACCAGTCCGTGCGCCCAGTCGACGAACCGCTCGACGGCCGGCCGGTCGAGCCCCATCTGCTCCCGGAGCCGTGCCACCTGATCGAGGCCCGCCTGCTCGTTGAAGTCGACGGTCGCCGCGTCACCGGGCAGCAGATCGGTCAGCAGGAAGACGATGACACTGAGCGCGGCGAGCTGGACGAGCGTCCACCCGGACCGCCGCAGGGCATAGCGCAACATTCGAGGTCAGGCCAGCCACACCGTGTCGAACCTGGCCCAGTCCACGGTGTTGGGCGGGGCCTCCTTCACCCCCTGGACGCTGCTGGAGACGGCGTTCAGCCACTCGGGATGCCCCCACAGCACCAGACCGCCCTGATCGCGCAGGGTGGTCTGCACCGACCGGTACCGGGCGGTGCGCTCGTCGTCGTCGACGACGGCCCGCGCGGCGGTGAAGGCGTCGTCGAAGTCGTCGTGCTGCCAGGCGGACTGGTTCTGCGGGGCGTCGGTGAGCAGCCGTTCGCTGATGTAGGTGGGGATCGTCATGGCACCGCACCGGTGGTTGGTGACGGTGCCCTTGGCCAGCGCGTCCGTGAAGTACGACTCCGGCGGCCCGTTGACGACCTCCACCTTCAACCCGGCCTCCCCGGCCTGCTCGGTGAACAGGTGGGCGGCCTGCGCGAAGCCGTCGGCGGCGGTGGAGGTGTAGAAGGTGACCTTCTTGTTGTACAGACCGGTGCGCTTGAGAAGCCGGCGGGCCTGCGCCACGTCCCGCTCGCGCTGCTCCAGGCCGTCGGGGTAGTAGGTGTAACCCTTGCCGTACAGGTCGTTGCCGAGCTCGGCACGGCCCGAGCAGACCACCTCCACCAGCCGCTTGCGGTCCACGAGCAGCTTGACCGCCATCGCCGCGTCCGGGTCGTCGAACGGCGCCCGGTCCGTCTTCAGCGCGAACCCCTGCACACCGCTGCGCTCGGTCGCCACCACCCGCACCCGGCTGTCATGGGCGACCGTACGGGCGAAGGTGGGTGTCATCTCGTGCGCGAAGTGCACCTCACCGCTGCGGACGGCGGCGGCGCGGGCCTCGGACTCGGCGGACAGGATACGTATCACGTCCAGGTGCGGGGCGCCGTTCCAGTGGTCGTCGAAGCGGCGGCCGGTGAAGGTGCGCCCGGCCGTGAAGGCGACGAACCGGAACGGGCCGGTACCGACGGGCTTCGCCGGATCGTCCCAGCCGTCCCGGACGATCGGCGTGCCGGTCATCGCCAGCTGGCTGGGCAGCTCCGCGTCGGGCCGGTCGAGAGTGATCACCACGCCTCGCTTGCCGACCTTGCGGCAGTTGGCCAGATCGATGTGGGACAGGGAGTTCTTCGCCAAGTGGTCCGCGGCGTCCGGGTCGAGGATGCGGGACAGGCTGTACAGCACGTCGTCCGCACCGAGCACGTGCCCGTCGTGGAATCGGGCCTCGCGCAGCTCGAACCGCCACACTCGGGCCGCGTCGTCACTGGACCAGGAACGCGCCAGGCGCGGGACCGGCCGCAGGGCCGAGTCCAGCTCCACCAGCTTGTCGAAGACGGCCTTGTGCCGGGCGATGTCCACGAACTGCCGCTGCGCGTGCGGGTCCATGGTCTCCTTCACCCCGGCGCCGGGGAAGGCGGCGCTCAACGTGCCGCCCTTCTTCGGCGTGGAGGAAGCGGAACCGGCGGACGAGCAGCCGGGAAGCAGCAGCCCGGCGCCGGTCGCGGCCGCCGCGGCGAGCACACTCCGGCGAGTGGGGGTGACCGGCATGTGGGCGTACCTTCCTGCCTGTTGGGTTCCGGAATCACGGCACACGCATCCAATCCGTAATTGCAAGCTATGTGCAAGAGGGGTCGTTGTGGAACTGATCACTCAACTCCGCGTTGTCGTCGGGCATGATGCGCGGCGTACCCACGAGCGACGGGAACCAGGAAGCCGGTGCGAATCCGGCGCGGTCCCGCCACTGTGACCGGGGAGCGAACCCCACACGCCGCGGCCGCCCGGCCGGAAGGCGCGGCGAGCGGTGATCCGGCAGCCAGGAGACTGGCCCGTCGCCCTCACCGACCGTCCGGGGCGTGGACTCCCCAGGAGGAGGCGCGTGATGCGTGTCGGGAACCGGCGTACGGCCGGCGCGTCCGTCTGCCCTGGACCACCTTCGGCGACCAGGGGAAGGCCCCGCAGACATGACGTCCTCCTTCGCACGCCGCCGCCTGGTCACCGGGCCAGGTGCCCTCGTCGCCGGCGCCGCCCTCGCCAGCTGCTCCTCCGGTGGCGGTGACGGCGGCGGCTCGTCGGGCGGCCGCCGGTTGCGGGCCGCGTTCAGTGCCGGCGGCTCGCAGGAGACCCTCGACCCGCACATCTCCTCGCTCTTCGTCGACCAGGCCCGCGCCAAAGCCCTGTTCGAACAGCGTCCTGACGTACAAGGACGACATGTCCGTGCAGGCCCGGCTCGCAGAGCGCTGGGAGAGCGACCGGTCCGGCAGCCGCTGGACGATACGGCTGCGCTCCGCCGCCCGCTTCCACGACGGCGGCCAGGTCACCGCCGCCGACGTGCTGTGGAACTACCGGCGCATAGCCGACCCCGCCACCGGTGCCTCCGCCCAGCAGCTGTTCACCCGGGTCGACTTCGGCGCGAGCACCGCCAAGGCCGCGAGCTGACCCTCGTACCGAAGGAGCCCGACTTCGAGTTCCCCGCCGCTCCTGGCGCCTCCGGCACCGAGATCGTCCCCGAGGATACGAAGGACTTCACGAAGCCCGTCGGCTCCGGGCCCTTCCGGGTACCGCTCCTTCACGCCGGGCGGCAACGCCCTGTTCACCGCGTGGGGCGACCACTGGGGCGGCGGCCCGCGCGTCGAGAAACTGAAGTTCGTGCCCGTCAACGACGAACGGGCCCGGCTCAACGCCCTGCTGTCCGGGCAGGTGCACTACGCCCATGATCTGACGGCGTCCTCCGCGAGCCGCGTCGCCGACCGGGACGGGTTCGCCGTGCTGCGCAGCAACCCATGACAGGGCCCTCATCGCGCCGGTGGCCCAGCGTCGGCTGCGAGTCGCCGACGGACGGGCCGAGGAGCGCGCCACGCCCACGCCTGACGAGTTGACGTGACGCCAGTCACAACATCGTGGGGAACTCCCGCCGTCACGCGCCCGACTACTGCACCGGACGACCGAAGACGGCGGTAGCCGTTCCGGCAGAGAGGACCGTCATGACGGAGAGCCGTGCGGCGCGGGAGACGACCAGTGCCACCACCACGGAGCCGCCGCCGGGCGCGCCGGACCCGGAACCGGCACCCGCGTCGTCCGGGAAACAGGTCACGGCCGCACCGGCCATGTCCTGGAACGCCCTGCGCCCACTGCTGCTGCGACTGCACTTCTACGCGGGTGTCCTCATCGGCCCGTTCCTGCTCGTCGCGGCGGTCACCGGGCTGCTGTACACGGCGACACCCCAGATAGAGGCGATCGTCTACCGGCACGAACTGCACGTGACCCCCGAGGGCGAGCCCGACGCGCTGTCGGCGCAGGTGGCCGCCGCGCGCGAGGCGGTACCCGAGGGGACGCTGGTGTCGGTGACCCCGGCGCCCGGCCGGGACGACAGCACCAGGGTCGTCTTCGAGAAACCCGGGCTGCCGGACAACTGCACGCAGACCGCGTTCGTGAACCCGTACACCAGTGAAGTACTGGGTCAGGAACGCACCTTCGCCGGCTGGTGGATGCCGGTGCGGGCCTGGGTGGACGGCCTGCACCGGCACCTCAACGTCGGCGAACCCGGGCGGGTCTACAGCGAGATCGCCGCGAGCTGGCTGTGGGTGGAGATACTCGGCGGCCTCGCCCTGTGGCTGACGACCCCCCGCGCCCACAACCGCGTCCGGCGGGTGTTCGTCCCGCAGCGCGGGCCGAAGGGACGCAAGCGCACCATGTCCTGGCACGCCGTGGTCGGTGTGTGGGCCTCGGTCGGTCTGCTCGGGCTGTCCGTCACCGGCATGACCTGGTCCACGTACGCGGGAGCGAGCATCGGGGAGATCCAGTCGGCGTTGGCAGGACCCAGCCCGGCCCTCGCCACGGACCTGCCCACCGCCGGGAAGAACTCCGGCACCGGGTCGGGGCCGGCGGCCGACGTCGGCATCGACGCGGTCGTGGCCTCCGCGCACGAGGCCGGACTGCGCGGAGTGATGAATGTGTCGCCGCCGACGAAGGACCAGGTCACGTACGTGGTCAAGGAGAACACCCGCAGTTGGCCCGAGCGCCATGACACCGTGGCTGTCGACCCCGCCACCGGCGAGGTCACGGACCGCACGTACTGGGCCGACTACCCGTTCCTCGCCAAGTTGACCAGCTGGGGCATCGATGCCCACATGGGCCTGCTGTTCGGCCTGGCCAACCAGATCGTCCTCGCCCTGCTCGCCATCGCCCTCATCGGCATGCTCCTGTGGGGCTACCGCATGTGGTGGCTGCGCAGGCCCACCCGCACCGAGGGGCTCGCACTCGGGAGGGCGCCCGCACGCGGGGCCTGGCGGCGGCTGCCGGGCCGGTTCCTCGCACCCGCCGTCCTGGTCACCGCCGTGATCGGCTACTACCTACCGCTGTTCGGCCTGCCCCTGCTGGGCTTCCTCGCCGTCGACCTGGTCGCCGGCTCCCTGCGCCGGCGCCGTGCCGCCCGGACGGGGGCGTCCGCATGATCAACGCGACCGGTCTGAGGTGGATCCTCACAGCCCTGTTCGTCCTGCCCACCCTTTACGCGCTGTGGCTCGCGGCGACATCGGGCCGCTCGGTACCCAGCCGGGTGGGTCACCTCCTGCACGCCGTCATGGGCGCCGCGATGGCGGCGATGACCTGGCCCTGGGGCATGGGCCTTCCCGTCACTCCACAGGCCGTCCTCTTCTCGGCGGGAGCGGTGTGGTTCGCGGCCACCGCCGCGTTCCGCTCCCCGGCGACGGACCAACTGCGGGCACGTCTGCTCGCCTCGGTCCCGCACGTCGTCATGATGCTCGCCATGGCGTGGATGGCGGCCGTGATGGACGGCTCCGCGACGGCGTCCGGCGGCTCCGGGGCCGGGCACCACGACATGGCGGGAATGGACATGTCCGGCTCGGGCGCGCTCGGCATGATGTCGCTGACCGGTGCGGGAGAGCGGTGGACCGCCGCGCTCCTGGCCCTCGTCCTCACCGTGCTCGGGTTGCTGTGGCTGTCCCAGGCGTTCGACCGGGGGCGCGTCGCCACACCGTCGGCGCGGGGCACCGTCGTCCTGGTCGCCGACGGCGTGGCGGCCGAACCGGCCTGTCACGCGGCGATGGCCCTGGGCATGGCGGTGATGTTCGTCCTCATGCTGTGACGCAGCCCACGACCGGTCGCCGGAACTCGGAGATCCGTCGGCACGACTACTGGAGCGGTACGGCTACGACTGCCACGTTGGCAGGACGGCTCGACGTGACCAGGAAAGGCCGGGCATGACCGATGGTCCGCTGTCACCCCGCCCCGTCGGCGTGACCGCACGCAGATTTCTCCCTCCTCCCGCGCTCTGCGGCTTCCTGCTGCTGCTCGTGCTGGTGTTCGCGGTGTCCTATGCCGTCGGTACGGCGGCCGGTCCCGTGGCGCCGGGCATGCACGGCACCGGCGGATCCGGCGGATCCGGCGGCGGAGGCGACGGCGACGGTACCGGTGGCGGCATGGAGGACATGCCGGGCATGAGCCACGGGAGCGGTGAGTGATGGCCGGCGAACCGACGGCGAGTCTCACTGTCACGGATCTCACCGTCGGCGGGATGACCTGCGCGGCCTGTGTGCGGCGGGTGGAGAAGAAGCTCGCCAAGCTGGAGGGCGTCACGGCCACGGTCAACCTGGCCACGGGGCTCGCCCGGGTCAGCCATCCCGCCGGGGTGGCTCCCGCGGACCTCGTCGCAGCCGTCGAACAGGCCGGTTACCAGGCCGCGCTGCCCACGCCGTCGCCCGACGCCGGCACGGCCGCCGAGGAGACGGACGCGGGCGCCGCCGAAGCCCGCCGCGAGCGGGAACGGCTGCTGGTCACGGCGCTGCTGGCGGTGCCGGTGCTGGTGCTGTCGATGGTCCCGGCGCTGCAGTTCCGCAACTGGCAGTGGCTGTGCTTCATGCTGGCCGCCCCGGTCGCGGTGTGGAGCGCCTGGCCGTTCCACAGCAGGGCCCTGCGGGGGCTGCGGCACTCCTCGGCCACCATGGACACCCTCGTCTCGCTCGGCGTCGCGGCCTCCTTCTCCTGGTCGGTGTACGCCCTGTTCCTCGGCGGAGCCGGCGAGCCCGGGATGCGGATGTCGTTCAGCCTGCTGCCCTCCGCGTCCGAGGGCATGGTGCACCTCTACCTCGAAGCCGCGGTGAGCGTCCCGCTGTTCGTGCTGACCGGGCGGTACCTGGAGACACGGGCGAAGCGGGGAACCGGGGCGGCGCTGCGGTCGCTGGCGGAACTGGCCGCCAAGCAGGTGACCGTACGCGACGAGAACGGCGAACGGACGGTCCCCGTCGAGCAGTTGCGGGTGGGACAGGTCTTCCTGGTACGGCCCGGTGAGCGGGTCGCCACCGACGGGCGCGTCACGGACGGCGGTTCGGCCGTGGACCTGTCCCTGGTCACCGGCGAGAGCGAGCCGGTGGAGGTGGGGCCGGGCTCGGCCCTGATCGGCGGGGCCGTCAACGCGGGCGGCCTGCTGCTCGTCGAGGCCACGGCGGTCGGCGCGGACACTCAGCTGGCCCGGATCACCCGGCTCGTCACCGAGGCGCAGGCCGGCAAGGCGCGGGCCCAGCGGCTCGCCGACGCCGTCGCCGGGGTGTTCGTCCCCGCCGTCCTGGCCGTCGCCGTGACGGTCCTGGGTTTCTGGCTGGGTGCCGGCGCCGACTCCCAGGCGGCCCTCACGGCCTGTGTGGCCGTCCTCGTCGTGGCCTGCCCCTGTGCCCTGGGCCTGGCGACGCCGACCGCCCTGATGGCCGCCACCGGGCGCGGAGCCCAGCTCGGCGTGCTGGTGAGCGGACCGCAGACACTGGAGGCACTCCAGCACGTGGACACCGTCGTCCTGGACAAGACCGGCACGCTGACCACCGGCCACATGACGGTGGCCGAGGTGACCGTACCGCCCGGCTCCCTCGACAAGGACCAAGTGGTGCGCCTGGCGGGGGCGGTCGAGCAGGGCTCCGAACATCCGATCGGTCGGGCGGTCGTCGCGTACGCTCGACGCGCGTCGGCCGCCGGACCGCTGCCGGACGTCACGGACTTCGCCGCGACGCCGGGCCACGGGGTCAGCGGCCGGGTCGAAGGCCACGCCGTCGAGGTGGGCGCACCGGGGGACAAGCTGCCGCGCGCACTGGCCAAGGCACTGACCGCGGCCGAGGAGGCCGCGCACACACCCGTCCTGGTCACGGTCGACGGCCGGGCCAAGGCGCTGATCGCCGTCGGCGACCTGCTGCGCCCCGACGCCTACCGTGCCGTGGACCGGCTGCGCCGGCTCGGCATCCGCCCCGTGCTCGCCACCGGCGACCGCAGGGCGCCCGCCGCGGCCGTCGCGGCCGCCCTGCGGATCGACGAGGTGCACGCCCGCCGCACGCCCGAGGGCAAGGCCGCCCTGGTACGGGAACTGCGGGAGGAGGGCGCCCGGGTCGCCGTGGTCGGCGACGGGGTGAACGACGCCGCCGCGCTCGCCGCCGCCGACCTCGGCATCGCCATGGGCAGCGGCACCGACGTGGCCATCGGCGCGGCCGATCTCACCCTGGCCCGCGGGGACATCGAGGCGCTCGTCGACGCGGTCCGCCTCGCGCGGCGCACCCTGGGCACCATCCGGACCAACCTCGTCTGGGCGTTCGGCTACAACGCCGTCACCGTGCCGTTGGCGATGGTGGGACTGCTCGACCCGATGGTCGCCGCCGCGGCGATGTCGCTGAGTTCGGTACTGGTGGTCGGCAACAGCCTGCGGCTGCGCGGCTGGGAGCCCTCACCGGCCCGAGTCCGCGGCCATCAGGCCGGGCGTGGCCGCAAGGCGGGTGTCCGATGAGGTGGCTCACCGACCGGGTGTCCGCGCTCGGGCGTGCGGACCGGCGACGGCTGCGCGACGGAGCGCTCGCCGCCCTGGTGCCCGTCGCGGCGTGCAGCGTGACACTGGGCGCCCTGACCACGTGGGTCGGCACGGGCCGCGCCGGCACGCCGGCGCGCGTCGACGTCGTGCACGGTCTCGTCCTCCTGCCGTCCGAGGGGGCCGCGGAGACCGCGGCGTTCTTCGACATCACCAACGACGGCGGTTCGGCCGACACGCTCGTACGGGTCATGGCGCGGGGCGTGTCCGGTGAGGTGACGCTCTCCCAGCACCGCATGCGGCAGGGGAACGCGGCCTACCGGTCCGAGATCGACTCCGTCTCCGTCGCGGGAGGAGACACCCTGGTCATGTCGCCGAACGGGGTCGACCTGACGGTGCCCGTGTCCTCGGGCCGGTGGCAGGTGGGCGATCTCTTGACGTTCACCCTGGAGTTCCGGCACGGTGGCCGCGTGACGGCGCGGGCGGTCGTGGTGCGGCCCGGTGGGCTGTCCTTCGAGTAGTCGTTCCCCGCGCTCCATGAGTTCCCCGGTTCCGGACGTGATGTGCGTCACCCCTCGACAGGTGAGTCGGGAAGCGGGGGCTCGTACGTACCCCTTGCCGACGACCGAATCCCGGGTGCGAGGATGAACGGGCTATGACTGTCCGAGGGTGGTGCCGCGCGGCGCGGGCGGGCGTGTTCGCCGCCGTCTGCGTGCTGCTCGCCGCCCTCGCGCACGCGACCATGTCGGGGGACTCCGTCCCTCCGTGGGCCATGGCCGCCGGGGCGGGTGCGACCGGCCTGGCGGGTTGGCTGCTCGCCGGGCGGGAGCGCGGCCGTGCCGTGATCGTCGCGGTGGTGACCGGCGTGCAGCTCGTGCTGCACGAGGCGTTCTCCCAGGCTCAGGCCCTCGCGTTCGCGCCGATACCCGCCCCGGCGACCCCGACCGGCACGGGTTCCTTGGGCACGCAATCCATGGGCGCCCACTCCACTCACTCGGGTTCCATGGGCACCCACTCCATGGGCGCGATGGACATGGGCTCCATGAGCGGGATGCCCACGGGAGGCGGCGCCTCCACGGATCACGCGATGACCGGCCTCGGCCACGCGCACACCATGAGCGGTGCCGCCTCGGCCGGCATGTTCGCCGCGCACTTGCTGGCCGCTGTCCTGTGCGGGCTGTGGCTGGCCCACGGCGAGCGGGCCGTCTTCCGGGTCCTGCGGGCCACGGCGGCCCGGCTGGCGGCGCCCCTGCGACTGCTGCTGGCCCTGCCCGAGCCCATGGACCGTCCGACGGTACGTCGGCGCCGTACCGCCGTTGTCGATTCCCCGGTGCGTCTGCTCCTTCGCTCCTCCCTCACCTTCCGCGGGCCGCCCGTGGGCGCCGCTGTCGTCTGAGACAGCAGGAACCACCCGGAGCCGTCTCGCCCCGCACCCGCGCCGCTTTCGCCGGCGCGAGTTTGCCGAAGCCGCCCTCGTCTGCCGTGCGCCTGTGCCTGTGTCCGGGCGAGCGGTCGGCGGTAGTCCCAGGGGCTCCGGGCACAGCCGTACCTCTCGCGTACGGACGCGTCCACGCACCCGGTGACCCGTGCCCTCTCCCGGGCCCGACGCCGGGAACACCCGAGAAGGACTTCACGTGATGAGCTCTGTCCTGCCCGCATGCCGGGCGAGCCGTGCCGCCGCGGACGCGTCGGCGACCGCCTGGGCGCTGGCCGCCCGCGGCGGGGACCCCGACGCCGCCGACCACTTCGTCCGCGCCCTCCACGGCGACGTACTGCGCTACGTCACCTACCTCAGCGGCGACCCTCAGACCGCCCACGACCTCACCCAGGACACCTTCGCGCGGGCGCTCGGCAGCCTGCACCGCTACGAAGGACGCGCGTCCGCCCGTACCTGGCTGCTGTCGATCGCCCGCCGCGCCGTCGCCGACCACCTGCGGCGCGCCGCCGTCCGGCCCCGGATCGCGGACGCCGTCGACTGGCGGACGGCGATGGAACGCGCCCAGCCGCGTGACCTGCCCGGCTTCGAGGACGGTGTCGCCCTGCTCGACCTCCTGGACGCGCTGCCCGGCGAACGCCGCGAGGCGTTCCTGCTGACGCAGGTCGTCGGGCTGTCGTACGAGGAGACCGCCGGATTCACCGGATGCCCCGTCGGCACGGTCCGCTCCCGGGTGTCCCGCGCCCGCGCCACCATGGAACGGCTGCTGCGGGAGGCCGAGACACCGAGCGTCGTCGCGGCCTGAGCCGACCGGCGGTCCTCCCGGCGGCGCTGGACTCGAAGAGTCCTGCCGCCGGGAGCCCGGTCCTTTGTCCGGGCCGCCGTCGCGGCAGGACAGACGGCGGCCGGCGGTCGAGGCGACCTCGTCGCAACCGGCCCGACAGCATGGCCCGCCCTCAGTTCGTCGGTGACGGCCCGTCTACGGTTCCCGCCGTACCGCGGCCGCGGAAGCACAGGGGGCGAGCCGGCGCACGGTGACGCGGCCCCGTGCTCCGGCGACCGTGCGCGCGGGCGCGTCGCGCCGTGGGCGCGGGGTATGTCCCAGCGGTAACCGGCCTCGGCGGAACACACTCGCGGCCGTCCGGCATCCCTGAGAGGCAGTGCACCATGAGTGACATCACCGGCCTGGAGCCGTTGGCCACCTTCTGCGGTGAGTGCAACTGCGGCTGTCCGCAACTGTTCGTCGACCCGGGCGCGCCCGCCGAACGTCGTGTGCTGCTCACCGACGACTTCGGCCAGCGCGTCGAAATGAGCACGGTGCAGTTCGCCTCCCTGGTGGAGGAGGCGAAGGCGGGCAACCTGGACGGCATCGCCACCGCCTGACCGATGGCGCGCATACGACGGAACCCGCGTCAGCAGGTGTGGCCCTGGGAGGAGTCGCAGGGCAGGAGAGCGGCGGGACATCGCGGGAAGCGGTCCGGTCCGGTCTGGCTGCTGTCGGCTGGCACGGTGGCGTTGTCGGCCGGAGGCTACGCCTGGCTGGGTGCCGTGACGGCCGGGCCGCCGGGGGCCGTCGTCGGCTGCCTGGTCGGCCTCACGCTCAGCGGACTGCTCCACGTGCTGGTGCACCGCATGGTGTCCGGCCGTCCGCCCACCCGGCTGTCGCCGCCCCCGCGGGGCTGATCCCGCCCGGTCTTCCGGCCGTACGGTGTCGGGCAGTTCCGGGGAGGCGTCCGGAGCCGGTGCGACAGTCCTGGCACGCCGACTGTCCGTTCCTTGGCGGCGACCGGCCGCTCCCGGGAGCGCGGCTTCCACGCCCTGCGCCACTTCTTCGCCTCCGAGGAACTGGAGGCCGGCGAATCGGTCGTCTCCCTGGCACGCTGGCTGGGGCACTCCGACCCTGGGTTCACGCTGCGGAAGTACTCCCACTTCCTGCCCCGCGCCGGCGCACGGGGCAGCGCCGCAATCGGCGCGATCTTCGCGTAGCCGTAGCCGTAGCCGTAGCCGTAGCCGGTCCGCTGGGCCCGTGGAGCGTGGCTCGTAGCCCGCCGCAGGCGCAAAGTCCCAGAGAAGTCCCAAACATGCCGCCGCACCCCTCCCTGACCCGCTAAATGGCAGGTCAGGCGGGGTGTGGCGGCATCGTCGTGTCAAATGTCGCGGAAAATCTCGATCTGCGCCCCGATCGAGTTCAGCCGCTCCGCCAGATCCTCATAACCCCGGTTGATGACATACACGTTCCGCAGCACCGACGTGCCCTCCGCCGCCATCATCGCCAGCAGCACGACCACGGCGGGGCGCAGGGCCGGGGGGCACATCATCTCGGCGGCGCGCCAGCGGGTCGGGCCCTCGACCAGGACGCGGTGCGGGTCCAGGAGCTGGAGCCGGCCGCCGAGGCGGTTGAGGTCGGTCAGGTAGATCGCGCGGTTGTCGTAGACCCAGTCGTGGATCAGGGTCTTGCCCTGGGCGGAGGCGGCGATCGCGGCGAAGAACGGGACGTTGTCGATGTTCAGGCCGGGGAACGGCATGGGGTGGATCTTGTCGATGGGCGCCTCCAGTTTGGAGGGGCGCACGGTGAGGTCGACCAGGCGGGTGCGGCCGTTGTCGGCGAAGTACTCGGGGGTGCGGTCGTGGTCGAGGCCCATCTCCTCCAGGACCGCCAGCTCGATCTCCAGGAACTCGATGGGGACCCGGCGGACCGTCAGTTCGGACTCCGTGACCACCGCGGCGGCCAGCAGGCTCATCGCCTCTACCGGGTCCTCGGAGGGGGAGTAGTCCACGTCCACGTCGATGACCGGGACGCCGTGCACAGTGAGAGTCGTGGTGCCGATGCCCTCGACCCGTACGCCCAGCGCCTCCAGGAAGAAGCAGAGGTCCTGGACCATGTAGTTGGAGGAGGCGTTGCGGATGACGGTGACGCCGTCGTGCCGGGCGGCGGCCAGCAGGGCGTTCTCGGTGACCGTGTCGCCGCGCTCGGTCAGCACGATCGGGCGGCCGGGGCGGACCGAGCGGTCGACCACCGCGTGGTACTGGCCCTCCGTCGCCGCCACGTCCAGGCCGAAGCGGCGCAGCGCGATCATGTGCGGCTCGATGGTGCGGGTGCCCAGGTCGCAGCCGCCGGCGTAGGGCAGCTTGAAGCGGTCCATGCGGTGCAGCAGCGGGCCGAGGAACATGATGATCGAGCGGGTGCGCACCGCTGCCTCGGCGTCGATCGCGGCCATGTCGAACTCGGCCGGCGGCACGATCTCCAGATCCACGCCGTCGTTGATCCAGCGGGTGCGCACGCCGATGGAGTTCAGCACCTCCAGGAGGCGGTACACCTCCTCGATGCGGGCCACCCGGCGCAGTACCGTGCGCCCCTTGTTGAGCAGCGAGCCGCACAGCAGCGCCACGCACGCGTTCTTGCTCGTCTTGACGTCGATGGCGCCGGACAGCCGCCGGCCGCCGACCACGCGCAGGTGCATCGGACCCGCGTACCCCAAAGAGACGATCTCGCTGTCCAGCGCCTCGCCGATCCGGGCGATCATCTCAAGGCTGATGTTCTGGTTGCCGCGCTCGATGCGGTTGACCGCGCTCTGACTGGTGCCGAGCGCCTCCGCGAGCTGTGCCTGCGTCCAGCCCCGGTGCTGCCGGGCGTCACGGATGAGCTTGCCGATGCGTACGAGGTAGTCGTCTGCCATGAGGTTGAGGCTATCTCAGATATGAGATCGCGCCTCCCCGGGGGTCCGTTCGGGTGACGAACGGGAGGTCGACGAGGTGACGGGCGGTCAGCGGCGCTTGGTGGTCCGGCGCCAGCCGAACGGGCCGGGCAGATCCATCGACGTCGTACGGCGTCCGGTGGAGCTGTGGGTGTGGCGGGGGCCGTTCTTGCCGCCGGTGGTGACGGACCAGGACTTCTTGTTGATGTTCAGGCGCACTCCGGGAAGTATCCGGAAACTCTTGCGGAACGTGAGGGGCATCGTGCCTCCATCCGGGTCGTGCCGGGCCGCCCCGGCACAAGTCGGCTACCCCCGCTCGGCGTACTGATGGCCCCCGCTCGGCGTAGTGATGGCCCCCGGGGTCACCCGGGTGGGGGCGGACGGGCGGGGGCGGATGTGGGGCGCACGCCACACCGGGTCCGGGCATGACCGGTCCGACCTCATGTACTAGAGTTATCTCGACATCGAGATATCTGCCGAGGCGTACTGCGGTCGCCACCCCGGCCCCACGCTAGTAAGGGTTACCTAACTTAGCCTTACCTTAGCGGATTGGCCAGGGCGGCGTGGCGGCAGGATGCGGTGGTACGCGCACATGAATGAAGGAGACTGTCGTGTCGGCGAACAGCTTCGACGCCCGCAGCACGCTGCAGGTGGGCGACGAGTCGTACGAGATCTTCCGGCTGGACAAGGTCGAGGGCTCCGCGCGCCTTCCCTACAGCCTGAAGGTGCTGCTGGAGAACCTGCTCCGTACCGAGGACGGCGCGAACATCACCGCCGACCACATCCGCGCCGTCGGCGGCTGGGACTCGCAGGCGCAGCCGGCGCAGGAGATCCAGTTCACGCCGGCCCGCGTGATCATGCAGGACTTCACCGGCGTGCCCTGTGTCGTGGACCTCGCCACCATGCGTGAGGCCGTCAAGGAGCTGGGCGGCGACCCGAACAAGATCAACCCGCTCTCCCCGGCCGAGATGGTCATCGACCACTCCGTCATCGCGGACAAGTTCGGCACCAACGACGCCTTCAAGCAGAACGTCGACCTGGAGTACGGCCGCAACAAGGAGCGCTACCAGTTCCTGCGCTGGGGCCAGACCGCCTTCGACGACTTCAAGGTCGTCCCGCCGGGCACCGGCATCGTCCACCAGGTCAACATCGAGCACCTGGCCCGCGTGGTCATGGTCCGCGACGGCAAGGCGTACCCGGACACCCTGGTCGGCACCGACTCGCACACCACCATGGTCAACGGCCTCGGTGTGCTCGGCTGGGGCGTCGGCGGCATCGAGGCCGAGGCCGCGATGCTCGGCCAGCCGGTCTCCATGCTGATCCCGCGCGTCGTCGGCTTCAAGCTGACCGGCGAGCTCCAGCCCGGCACCACCGCCACCGACCTGGTGCTTACCATCACCGAGATGCTGCGCAAGCACGGCGTGGTCGGCAAGTTCGTCGAGTTCTACGGCGAGGGCGTGGCGGCCACCAGCCTGGCCAACCGCGCCACCATCGGCAACATGTCGCCGGAGTTCGGCTCCACCGCCGCGATCTTCCCGATCGACGACGAGACGCTGAACTACCTGCGGCTGACCGGCCGCAGCGACCAGCAGGTCGCCCTGGTCGAGGCGTACGCCAAGCAGCAGGGCCTGTGGCTGGACCCGGCCGCCGAGCCGGACTTCTCCGAGAAGCTGGAGCTGGACCTCGCCACGGTCGTCCCCTCCATCGCCGGCCCGAAGCGCCCGCAGGACCGCATCGTCCTCGCCAACGCCGCCCAGCAGTTCGCCCAGGACGTCCGCAACTACGTGGACGACGTCGACGAGGCGGGCAAGGAGTCCTTCCCGGCCTCCGACGCCCCGGCCATCGCGCCGAACGGCGCCCCGTCCAACCCGGTTCAGGTGACCGCCCCCGACGGCACCACCTACGAGCTGGACCACGGTGCGGTCACGGTCGCGGCCATCACCTCCTGCACCAACACCTCCAACCCGTACGTCATGGTCGCCGCGGCGCTCGTCGCGAAGAAGGCCGTGGAGAAGGGCCTGACCCGCAAGCCGTGGGTCAAGACCACCCTGGCTCCGGGCTCCAAGGTCGTCACCGACTACTTCGAGAAGGCGGGCCTGACCCCCTACCTCGACAAGGTCGGCTTCAACCTCGTCGGCTACGGCTGCACCACCTGCATCGGCAACTCCGGCCCGCTGCCGGAGGAGGTCTCCAAGGCGGTCAACGACCACGACCTCGCCGTCACCTCGGTCCTGTCCGGCAACCGGAACTTCGAGGGCCGCATCAACCCCGACGTCAAGATGAACTACCTGGCGTCCCCGCCGCTGGTGGTCGCCTACGCGCTCGCCGGGTCGATGAAGGTGGACATCACCAAGGACGCGCTCGGCGCCGACCAGGACGGCAACCCGGTCTTCCTCAAGGACATCTGGCCCTCCGAGGCCGAGGTCAACGAGGTCGTGGCGAGCGCCATCGGCGAGGACATGTTCTCCAAGTCCTACGCCGACGTCTTCGCCGGCGACGCCCAGTGGCAGGCGCTGTCCATCCCGACCGGCAACACCTTCGAGTGGGACAGCGAGTCCACCTACGTCCGCAAGCCCCCGTACTTCGAGGGCATGACGATGGAGACCACCCCGGTCTCGGACATCTCCGGCGCCCGCGTCCTGGCCAAGCTCGGCGACTCGGTCACCACCGACCACATCTCGCCCGCCGGCGCCATCAAGGCCGACACCCCGGCCGGCAAGTACCTCACGGAGCACGGCGTCGAGCGCCGCGACTTCAACAGCTACGGCTCGCGCCGCGGCAACCACGAGGTCATGATCCGCGGCACGTTCGCCAACATCCGGCTGCGCAACCAGATCGCGCCGGGCACCGAGGGCGGCTACACCCGCGACTTCACCCAGCCCGACGCGCCGGTGTCGTTCATCTACGACGCCTCGCGCAACTACATCGAGCAGGGCATCCCGCTGGTCGTCCTGGCCGGCAAGGAGTACGGCTCCGGCTCGTCCCGCGACTGGGCCGCCAAGGGCACCGCGCTGCTCGGCGTCAAGGCCGTCATCGCCGAGTCCTACGAGCGCATCCACCGCTCCAACCTGATCGGCATGGGCGTCCTGCCGCTCCAGTTCCCGGAGGGCCAGTCCGCGTCCTCCCTCGGCCTGACCGGCGAGGAGACCTTCTCCTTCACCGGCGTCGAGGAGCTCAACAACGGCACCACCCCGCGCACGGTGAAGGTCACCACCGACACCGGCGTGGAGTTCGACGCGGTCGTCCGCATCGACACCCCCGGCGAGGCGGACTACTACCGCAACGGCGGCATCATGCAGTACGTGCTGCGCAGCCTGATCCGCAAGTAGGCGGCGGAGCAGGGCAGTTGAGGGCCGTGTTCGCCATCTCCGGTGAACACGGCCCGGCGCCTGTCACCCGGCCGGTTCCCGTATGGTCGCTCCCATCCGACTTCACTTACGCTTGTTTTCCGGTGACTCAATGTGGGGGACGAACGGCCGCAGAGGTTTCCGGGTGGGGGATTTCCGGGTACTCGCCTGCGGTAGTGCACACTCGTCCACTAGCCTGGACGTCGGGCACGAACCAGGTATGCGGGGGAAGCAGGGGGGCTGGTGCAGTGCATAAGGGGAAACCCTTGTGGCGCAGGAGCAGCAAGTGTGGCAATGAGAGCGAGTGCGTGGAGGTAGCTGTGCGCATGGGCCGAGTGCTGGCGCGCGACTCCAAGGCGCCCGCGCATACGCCACTGCGCTTCACCGCCCCCGCTTGGACACATTTCCTGCATGCCGTGGCACAAGGAGAGTTGGACGGTACGTGACGTTCTTATCCAGCCATCGGCAGGCGGTAGGGGGCCAAATGAATGCCGAGGCATCCGCGGTGCGGCGGTCGGGCGGGCGGCGAGGCGTCGTCGTGGGCGGCGTCATTACCTTCACCGTGAGCGTCGGAGTGGTGGCGACACTGGTCGCCGCCGTCGCCTCCATGCTGGTCGACAGTGTGGTCGCCAAGAGAATCCTGTGGGTCGCCGTTGTCGTCGCCGTGGCGGTGAGCGCCGGGCTGTGGCGTGCCGGGAACGGGACTACGACGTCCCTACCTGATTCTGGTCGCCCTCGCTACGATTCTCAGGCGGGTTCTGCGGAGTAGCGGAGCCGCCCCGCCCGGACATCACCTTCCGCTTCAGCCACCAGACCAGTCCGCCGAGGAAACCGGCGGACAGCACGCTGCCCAGCGTCGTGCCGATCTCGGACCAGGGCAGTTCCAGAGCGCGCGCCGCTTTCAGGACGACCGGCCCCATCTTGACCAGAATGACGAGTGCGACCAGCGCGAAGACTCCGAGCAGGGCCAGGAGCTTGCGCTTGTCGCTCGCTCGAGACTTCTCGATGGCTATGAGACGCTCCGTCTGACCCGGGTCCTGGATGGCCTGGGCCTTCAGTTCCTCGTCGTTCATGCTGGAGCCGAAGGCTATTCGTACCGTTTCCAGAAGCGCATCGACTATCGACCTGGAGACCACGCCGGTCCTCCCCTGCCTCTGCCCGCCCTCAGTGCCGCGGCTCTAGCGGGCTTCGAGGTTCTGCTTGACGCGATCGATCAGGCCGAGGGACTCGGTCTCGTCCAGGGCCCGTTCTGTGATCGTCTGAAAACACTCCTGGTACTGACCCAGCAGTTCCAGATTCTCGCCACCGGTCATGCTGCCGGCCGCGTGCTCCAAGTACACCAGGTCGCCGTCGTCGAGGAAGCGGAGCAATACGAAGCTGCCCAGCGTGCTGTAGTGGGCCCCGGCCTCGAAGGGCAGTACCCGGACGGTCACGCCGTCGCGTCCGGCGAAGTCCAGAATCTGCTCCAACTGGGCGCTGAACACGGCCGGTCCACCGATCTGCCGCCGTACCGCGGCCTCGTCCAGAACGAAGGTCGCCGTCGGCCGGCCCGATCCGTCGAGCATGCGTTCTTGGCGCTCCATCCTCAGGTCCACCAGGCGGCGCACGCGTTCGGCGCTCAGCCCGCGCTCGGCCAGCAGCGCCTGCGCGTACGCGCGGGTCTGGAGGTGCCCCGGGACGACGATCGGGTGATACGTGTCGACGGTGTGCGCGGCACCCTCGTAGCCGAGATATTGGGCGAACTGCGGCGAGACCACCTCATGGTAATGGGACCACCAACTGGGGCCCTTGCTGCCCCGGGCTGCCTCCTCCAACTCGCTCACCGTGTCCGGGCGGGTGATGTCGTACAGCGTCAACAGGGCACGCAGGTCGCTGACGGACACACTCACCGTCCCGGTTTCCACACGGATGAGCTTCGACTGCGACCACTCCACCCGCGCGGCGGCCTCACGCTGGGTGAGCCCGGCACTCTCCCGTGCCTTGCGCAGGGCAAGGCGCAGCTTGCGCCGGTTGAGGCTGGGGTCTACGGGGGGTGTCATCGCCGCTCCTTCGACCGTGCACGTACCCTGAACAAGTCCGGCCATGCACAGAAAGATCCTAGCTTTCAGCTCAGGTCATTATGCATCAAGCCATCTGCATAGAGCCAAATGCTCCGAGCTGGCAGGAGAAACGGTACGGCGTCCGGCTGCCGGCACGCGAAACGGCCCGCCCGGAGACCGGGCGGGCCGTATGGATGACGACGTGTGTGCTAGGCGAGCAACTCGACCTCGGCTAGCGTTGATTCGCCCGTCAGCACCAGCCGGTACTTCCCGTAGGCCCCCGGCGACCTCACCGAGAACGCCCGGGTCTGCCGGTCCCAGGCGAAGGACTCGGCGGAGCGTTCGTCCAGCGTCTTCCAGGTCGTCCCGTCGGCCGAGCCCTCCAGCTTCCAGCCGGTCGGCGCCGAGGTGTGGTCCTTCGGGGAGGTCAGCGTGTACTGCACCGCCTTGGTGCCCTCGGCCACCGGCAGGTCGACGGAGGTCACCGCCGCCTCCGTCCCGGACGTGTCGTCGAAGAGCGGGCCGTCGCCCTCGACGGCGTCCTTCCGCGGCGTCGGCACCTCGTCGTCCTCGGTGATCGACACCGGCGCCGCGTTCTTGCCGGTGCCCCACGAGGACGGCCGCGAGCCCATGTCGAACTCCAGGACGCCGCCCTTGGCGAGCACGGAGTGCGGCAGCGACGTGGAGTTCCAGGACCGTCCGTTCACCTTCAGGCCCTGCACGTAGATGTTCTTCGTGCTGTTCTTCGGCGCCTTCACCACCAGCTCGTGCCCGTTCTCCAGGTGCACGGTCGTCTTGGTGAACAGCGGGGAGCCGATGGCGTACTCGCCGCTGCCCATCACCAGCGGGTAGAAGCCGAGCGCGGAGAACAGGAACCAGGCCGACTGCTCGCCGTTGTCCTCGTCGCCGTGGTAGCCCTGCCCGATGTCGCTGCCGGTGTAGAGCCGGGAGAGCACCTCACGGACGTTCTTCTGCGTCTTGTACGGCTGGCCGGCCGCGTCGTACATGTACAGGGCGTGGTGGGCGACCTGGTTGGAGTGCCCGTACATGCCCATCCGGACGTCCCGCGCCTCGGTCATCTCGTGGATGACACCGCCGTAGGAGCCGACGAACTCGGACGAGGCGGTCTCCGGGGTGGCGAGGTACTCGTCCAGCTTGTCGGCGAGACCGGAGCGGCCGCCGTACAGGTTGGCCAGGCCCCGGCTGTCCTGCGGGGCGGTGAAGGCGTAGCCCCAGCCGTTGGTCTCGGTGTAGTCGTAGCCCCACACGCGCGGGTCGTACTTCTCCGAGTCCACCCGCCAGTCGCCCGACGCGTCCTTGCCCTGGAAGAAACCGGCCTTCGAGTCGAACATGTTGACGTAGTCCTGGGCGCGGTTCAGGAAGTAGGCCGACTCCTCCTTGTAGCGCTTCTGGCCGGTCTCCTTGTACAGCTTCGCGCCCATCTGCGCGATGCCGTAGTCGTTGAGATAGCCCTCCAGCGCCCAGGAGAGGCCCTCGTGCGTGTCGGTGGCGGTGTAGCCGAGGAACGGCGAGGTCTCCATGCCCTTGCGGCCCACACCCGAGGACGGCGGCACCACCGTCGCGTTCTTCACCGCCGCGTCGTACGCCGCCTTCGCGTCGAAGTCGACGCCCTTGACATAGGCGTCCGCGAAGGCCACGTCGCTGGAGGTGCCGGTCATCAGGTCCGCGTAGCCGGGGGAGGACCAGCGCGAGGTCCAGCCGCCGTCCTTGTACTGCTGCACGAACCCGTCGACCAGCTCACCGGCCTTGTCGGGGGTCAGGAAGGAGTACGCCGGCCAGGTCGTCCGATAGGTGTCCCAGAAGCCGTTGTTCACGTACACCTTGCCGTCGACGATCTTCGCGCCGGTGTGCGTGGGGGTGTCCGCCGACTCCATCTTCTGGAAGGGGGAGGCGTACTGGTACTTCCCGCCGACCTTCTCGAAGCCCGAGTTCGGGTAGAGGTAGAGCCGGTACAGGCTGGAGTACAGCGTGGTCAGCTGGTCCTGGGTGGCGCCCTCGACCTCGACCTTGCCGAGGATCCGGTCCCACGCCTTCTGGGCGTTCTTCCTCACCTTGTCGAAGGAGGTGCCCTTCGGCGCCTCCTGACGCAGGTTGTCCTTCGCCTGGTCGACGCTGATCAGGGAGGTGGCCAGGCGCAGGGTGACGGTACGGTCCTTGCCCGCGTCGAAGCTCACGGAGCCCTTGACGCCGCTGGAGTCGCCGCCGGTCACCTTCTTGTCGAACTCGCCGTATACGAACAGCCGGGTGGCGCCCGTCGACAGGCCGGACTTGACGTCCGAGTAGCCGGTGAAGGTGCCGTTCGCCTTGTCCAGGGTCAGGCCCGCCTGGTCGGTGACGTTGTCGAAGATCACGCTCGCGTCGTCACCGGGGTAGGTGAAGCGCATCAGCGCCGCGTGGTCGGTCGGCGCCATCTCGGCCTTCAGACCGTTCTCGAAGGTGACGCCGTAGTAGTACGGGCGGGCCGTCTCGTTCTCGTGCCGGAAGGGCAGCGCGCGGGCCTCCCGGCCGGTCTCCGGGGTGCCGGAGGCCGCCGACGGCATCACCTGGAAGGTCTGCCGGTCGCCCATCCAGGGGCTCGGCTCATGGCTCGCGCTGAACGCCTGGAGGGTCGGCAGGTTGTCCGCGTTGTTGCCGCGCGCGTAGTCGTACAGCCAGCTGAGCGAACCGGCGTTGGTCACCGGCGTCCAGAAGTTGAAGCCGTTCGGGACGGCCGTCGCGGGGAAGTCGTTGCCGCGCGAGAAACTGCCGCTGGAGTTGGTGCCGCGGGTGGTCAGCGCGTAGTCCGAGAGGTGCGCCTTGGGCTTGGCGGCCTTCGCCTCCTTGATCGACACGTCGTCCAGCCAGCCCCGGAACTTCGCCGGGCCCTTGGCGGAGTCGTACGCGACGAGGACGCGGTCGATCGTCTTGCCCGCCGCGACCGACCCGATGGCCGACGCCACGCTGTTCCACTGGTTGACGTACAGGATCTTCGAGTCGCCCTGGCCGCGCGGGGTCAGCGGGAAGCCGTGGCGGTCGGTGGCCCCCAGGCCGCTCAGATACGTGCCGTCGGTGAAGGCGAGGTCGACGGAGACGTTGGTGGCGTCGTAGTCGAGGTCGCCGTCGGCCATCGACGGGAAGATCTTGTAGGACAGCTCGGTACGGCGGTCCACCTTGACGTTGACGTCGAAGACCTTGTTGTACGAGTAGGCCCGGCCGTCGGCGGTGTGCCGGCCCGCGTAGCGCAGCGCCCGCTTGCCGGTGAAGCCCGCGCCCGCCTTGGCCGTCGGGGAGCCGGTCGGGCCCTTGTCGACCAGCGAGAGCATGTCCTCGGGCACGGTGGTCTCGTCACCGCCGGTGGAGAACTGCACGTCGGCGAGCTGGAGCGCGTCGCCCGCCCCGTTGTTCTTGGTGAACTCGATGCGGAAGTGCTGGTACTCGGCCTGCTCGGTCAGCTCGTACGTCTTGGTCTGGAACCGCTCGGCGAAGGACTCGCCGGACCGGGTGTCCACCGTCGTCCAGCTCTCGCCGTCCGCCGAACCCTGCAACGTCCAGTCCACCGGGTCGCGTTCGTCGTGGTCGTTGGCGGAGGTGAGCGCGTACCGGGTGACCGGCGTCGCCGCGTCCAGGTCGAACTCCACCCAGCCGGTGGGCGCGAAGGTCAGCCACTTGGTGGACGGCTCGGTGTCGACGAGGTTCTCCTTGACCTCGCCGCCGCCGGTGTTCTCCGCGCTGGCCCGCACGTCGGTGACATGGTCGCTGACGTTGCCGGGGATGCCGGTGCTGTAGCCGCCGTCCACCCCGGCGGCGCGCTTGGCGCCGCCCGGACCGGTGTCGACGGTATTCAGCCAGTCCGGAGCCGGGTCGTCCGCCTCGAACGAGGACGTGAACTCCCGGTCCGGCGCGGCGGCCGCCCGCGGCAGCGCGACCGCCGCGCCCTGCGAGCCCACCGCCAGTGCGAACGCGGTCGTCACCACGACCGCCGGACCCCATCTGTGCCGAGTTCTGCGCTGCATCTCCCAGACCCTCCCTGCACGCCGGACAACGTTGTCAAAACTTCTGCGCAGGGTCCAGTAGTGGGTGAAGTGGTCAGTGCTGTCAAGGGTGTTGGCTGCGGCGTTCGGGGTGTATGTCAGGGATTTTTCCGGCAAGCTGCACACAGGCCACTCAAATGTCCGCCAGGTCTCAACTCGGAAAAGACCAGTGACCAACCTTGCCCTCGATCTTGCTCCACCGGCGGAAAGTGGACTATACCTGTCGGCCACTGGAGAGATCCGCGTACGCACAGCCCGCACAGCCCGCACAGCCCGCACCACCCAGCGAGACCCGACAGCGGTGCCGGGAAGGATCCGGTTCACCGCCTGAGTCCTGGAGAAGGCGAGGACTTGAGCATGGGATCCACTTCCGCCGAGCACACCGGTACCACCGCGGGCGTCGGCCGCCGCGACCTGATCAAGCGGTCCGCCGCGCTCGGCCTGATCGCCGTCCCCACGATGAGTTTCCTGTCCGCCTGCGCCAGCGGTGGCGGCGGCGGTGACCAGGACAAGGCGGCGGCGGGGGAGAAGACCGCCAAGAACCCGCTGGGCGTCAACAACAGCGCCCAGTTGGAATTCGTCCTCTTCGACGGCGGCTTCGGCAAGGAGTACGCCGAGGACGCGGTGAAGATCTACGAGAAGAACTTCCCCGACGCGACCGTGAAGTTCTCCGCCACCCAGAAGATCCAGTCCACCCTCCAGCCCCGGTTCAACCAGGGCACCCCGCCCGACCTCATCGACAACTCCGGTGCGGAACAGATGGACATGGGCGTGCTGGTCAGCAAGAAACAGCTCGCTGACCTCACCCCGCTGCTCGACGCGCCCTCCTACGACGACCCGGACAAGAAGGTCCGCGACACCCTGCGCCCGGGCATCGTGGAAATGGGCCAGTTCAACGGCGAAAAGGTGTGGATCTTCTACTACGCCTACACGGTGTACGGCGTCTGGTATTCGCAGAAGGCACTGGACTCGCTGGACGCCGAATACCCGCAGACCTGGGACGAGATGCTCGCGGTCTGCGCGAAGGCTAAGAAGAAGGGCATGGCGGGCTGGACGTACGCGGGCAAGTACCCGTACTACCTTCCCTTCTCGCTCTACCCGATGATCGGCAAGGTCGGCGGCACCGAAGTCCTGGACGCCATCGACAACCTGGAGCCGAACGCCTGGAAGCACCCGGCCGTCAAGGCGTGTTTCGAGGCGTACTACGAGCTGTACCAGAAGGGATACGTCCTCAAGGGCACCCCCGGCCTGGACCACATCCAGTCGCAGACCGCGTGGGCCAAGGGCGACGCCCTGTTCCTGCCCAACGGCTCCTGGGTGGAGAACGAGTCGGCCAACGTCATCCCGGCCGACTTCGACCTCGCCGTCTCCGCCCCCTCCGGGCTCGACGACTCCGACAAACTGCCGTTCGGCACCATCTGGGCCTCCGGCGGCGAGCCGTTCATCGTCCCCGCCAAGGCCAAGAACGGCACCGGCGGCATGGAGCAGCTGCGCGTCATGCTCAGCGAGGCGTCCTCGAAGAACTTCACCGCCAAGGTGAAGTCGCTGACCGCCTTCGACGGCGGCACCGACGGCATCGAACTCACCCCGGGGCTGAAATCGGGCGTCGCCGCGCTGGAACTGGCCGGCGACAACGTGGTCAACCCGCGTATGCAGGACTGGTACGTGAAACTCCAGAAGGAGCAGATCGGCGTCGGCGGGCTCGGCGAGATGATGGCCGGCCGGCTCACCCCGGCCGAGGCCATCAAGAAGATCCAGGGCTACGCCGACGACGCGGCCAAGGACTCGTCGATCGAGCACTACAAGCACCAGTAGGACGCCGGAGCGGGGTCGAGTAGGCAATGCAGCACGGCAAGTACCGGTTCATCGTGGGATTCCTGGCGCTGCCGCTGGGAATCTACGCACTCTTCGTCATCTGGCCGTTCGTCCAGTCCATCTACTACTCGTTCACCGACTGGACCGGGCTGAGTCCCGAGTTCAAGATGGTCGGCTTCGACAATTACTCCCGGCTGCTCGACGACGACGTCTTCTGGAAGTCGCTGTGGCACAGCGTGCTCTTCGCGCTGCTGGTCCCCCTGGTGACGCTCGGCCTCGCGCTGTTCCTGTCCTTCATGATCAACGTGGGCGGCCGGAAGCGGAAGGGCGGCCCGGTGATCACCGGTGTCCGCGGCTCCGCCTTCTACAAGATCGTCTACTTCTTCCCGCAGGTGCTGTCCATCGCGATCGTCGCGCTGCTGTTCCAGTTCGCGTACAACCCGGACAGCGGCGCGATCAACTCGCTGCTGCGCGGGGTGGGGCTCGACGGTCTCCAGCCGCTGTGGCTGGGCGACCCGAACCTGGCGCTGTGGGCCGTGATGGCGGTACTGGTCTGGTCCACGGTCGGCTTCTTCGTGGTCCTCTTCTCGGCCGGCATGGCCTCCATCCCGGCGGAGCTGTACGAGGCCGCGCTGCTGGACGGGGCCACCCGCTTCACCACGTTCTCCCGGGTGACCCTGCCGCTGCTGTGGGACACCGTGCAGTCCGGCTGGGTCTACATGGGCATCCTCGCGCTCGGCGCCGAGTCCTTCGCCGTCGTACAGATCATGACGGTCGGACCCGGCGGTCCGGACTACTCGACCACCGTGCTGGTCCTGTACGTGTACCAGAAGGCGTTCCGGGACGGTCAGGCCGCCTACGCCACCACCATCGGCGTCGCCCTGCTCGTGGTCACCCTGGCCTTCGCGGCCGTGGTGATGCGGCTGGGCCGGCGCGAGCGGCTGGAGTACTGAACGCATGAAGACGACCGACACTCCCGCCCCCGCCGCGCGAGAAGGGAAGAAGGAGGGCGCCAAGGAGGGGGCCCTCAACGCCTTCTCCCACGGCATCCTCGTCATCTGGGCGATCATGGTGGTGCTGCCGCTGCTGTGGGCGGTGATGACGTCCTTCAAGGACGACGCCTCGATCTTCGGTTCGCCCTGGTCGCTGCCGGACACCCTGCACTTCGACAACTGGTCGCGGGCCTGGACCCAGGCTCACATGAGCGACTACTTCCTCAACACCGTTCTGGTGGTGGGCGGTTCGCTGGTCGGTACCCTGGTGCTCGGCTCGATGGCCGCCTATGTGCTGGCCCGGTTCGACTTTCCCGGCAACCGGTTCATCTACTTCCTGTTCGTCGGCGGCATGAGCTTCCCCATCATGCTCGCCCTGGTCCCGCTGTTCTACGTGGTGGACAACATGGGGCTGCTGAACACCATCCACGGGTTGATCCTGGTCTACATCGCCTACTCGCTGCCGTTCACGGTGTTCTTCCTGACCGCGTTCTTCCGCACCTTGCCGACCTCGGTGGCGGAGGCGGCGTTCGTCGACGGGGCCTCGCACACCCGGACGTTCTTCCAGGTCATGCTGCCGATGGCCAAGCCGGGCCTGATCAGCGTCGGCATCTTCAACTTCCTGGGGCAGTGGAACCAGTACATGCTGCCGACCGTGCTGAACACCGACCCGGACAAGCACGTCCTGACCCAGGGCCTGGTGCAGCTCGCGGTCAGCCAGGGGTACAAGGGCGACTGGTCGGGTCTGTTCGCGGGCCTGGTGATGGCGATGCTGCCGGTGCTGGCGGCGTACATCCTCTTCCAGCGGCAGGTGGTGCAGGGACTGACGGCGGGGGCCCTGAAGTAACCCGCGAGCAGTCCTGTCAGCCGCCCCCGGACCGGCCGGGGGCGGCCCGTCCGTATGCCCGCCGGTTACCCGGATGCGGTTCAACCTCTTGACGGGAGGCGACCCGAACAGCTCAGCTTAGAGTTCACTAGTTGGACATGGACGGGGCCTCATCGCTGCGGTCCCGCGCGCAGGAGGTCGTCGTGGAGACTCCGGGGTCGCAGTCGTCGCTGCACCGAGCCAACCTGGAGAGGGTCGTACGAGCGGTACGACTGGCCGGGTCGCTCACGCAGGCGGAGATCGCGAGGACCACAGGGCTGTCCGCGGCCACGGTCTCCAACATCGTCCGGGAACTGAAGGACGGCGGGACGGTCGAGGTCACGCCCACCTCGGCGGGCGGCCGGCGGGCCCGCAGCGTCTCGCTGAGCGGGGACGCCGGCATCGTCATCGGCGTCGACTTCGGCCACACCCACCTGCGGGTCGCCGTCGGCAACCTCGCCCACCAGGTGCTGGCCGAGGAGTCCGAGCCGCTGGACGTGGACGCGTCCTCGGCGCAGGGCTTCGACCGGGCCGAGCAGCTGGTCAGCCGGCTGATCGTGGCGACCGGGGTGGACCGGAGCAAGATCGCCGGGGTGGGCCTCGGCGTACCCGGCCCGATCGACGTGGAGTCCGGCACGCTCGGCTCGACCGCGATCCTGCCCGGCTGGAGCGGCACCCGGCCCGCCGAGGAGCTGCGGGGGCGGCTCGGCGTGCCCGTGCACGTGGACAACGACGCCAACCTCGGCGCCCTCGGCGAGCTGGTCTGGGGCAGCGGCCGGGGGGTGCGGGACCTGGCGTACATCAAGGTCGCCAGCGGCGTCGGCGCCGGGCTGGTGATCGACGGCAAGATCTACCGGGGACCCGGCGGCACGGCGGGTGAGATCGGGCACATCACCCTCGACGAGTCCGGCCCGGTCTGCCGCTGCGGCAACCGCGGCTGCCTGGAGACCTTCACCGCCGCGCGGTACGTGCTGCCGCTGCTCAGATCGAGTCACGGCACCGATCTGACCATGGAGGGCGTGGTACGGATGGCCCGGGACGGCGACCCGGGCTGCCGCCGGGTGGTGGCCGACGTAGGCCGGCACATCGGCAGCGGGGTCGCCAACCTGTGCAATCTGCTGAACCCCAGCCGGGTCGTCCTGGGCGGCGATCTGGCCGAGGCGGGCGAGCTGGTCCTGGGCCCCATCCGGGAGTCCGTGGGGCGCTACGCCATCCCCAGCGCCGGACGTCAACTCTCGGTACTTCCCGGGGCACTTGGCGGCCGGGCCGAGGTGCTGGGCGCCCTCGCCCTGGCATTGAGCGAGATGGGCGATTCGACCCTTCTGGACGGAAGCGCGGCCGGCACTCTGCCCGCTGCCACCCCCGTCTTCACTTAGAGAACGGATGGCACCGTTGCCATCTCGTTAAGGATTTACTTCTTGACGTCGCACGTGTGGCCGAGTTGACTTCCAGCCACCTCGGCCGCAACGACGCGGCCTCGTCAGGGAGGTTTCTGAAGTGAACACGCGTATGCGTCGTGCCGCCGTTGCCGTAGCCGCCACCGCGATGGCCGTTTCGCTCGCCGCCTGTGGCAGCGCCAAGGAGTCCGGCGACAACGCCGACTCGAAGGAGTCCAGCAGCTCGAAGGGCGACGCCATCAAGGTCGGCCTGCTCCTGCCGGAGAACCAGACCGCTCGGTACGAGAAGTTCGACAAGCCCTTGATCGAGAAGAAGGTCAAGGAGCTCACGAACAACAAGGGCGAGGTCATCTACGCCAACGCCAAGCAGGACGCCAGCCAGCAGGCGCAGCAGGTCGACACCATGGTGACCAACAAGGTCGACGTGCTCATCGTGGACGCGGTGGACTCCAAGGCCATCTCGGGTTCGATCACCAAGGCCAAGCAGGCCGGCATCCCGGTCGTCGCCTACGACCGCCTGGCCGAGGGCCCGATCGACGCCTACACCTCGTTCGACAACGTGACCGTCGGCAAGACCCAGGGCGAGGCGCTCCTGGAGGCGCTGGGCGACAAGGCCAAGGACGGCCAGATCGTCATGATGAACGGTTCCTCCACGGACCCGAACGCCGCCCAGTTCAAGGAGGGCGCGCTGTCCGTCCTCAAGGGCAAGGTGAACATCGGCCGCTCCTACGACACCAAGGAGTGGAAGCCGGAGAACGCCAACGCCAACATGGAGGGCGCCATCTCCGCCCTGGGCAAGGACAAGATCATCGGCGTCTACTCGGCCAACGACGGCATGGCGGGCGGCATCATCACCGCCCTGAAGGCGGCCGGCATCGACGATGTGCCGGTCACCGGCCAGGACGCCGAGCTCAACGGCGTGCAGCGGATCCTCACCGGCGAGCAGTACATGAGCGTCTACAAGTCCTACCCGCAGGAGGCGGCCACCGCGGGTGAGATGGCCGTCGCCCTCGCCAAGGGCGAGTCGCTCGACTCCATCGCCACCAGCAAGGCCAGCAGCGCCACCACCAAGGACGTCCCCACCGTTCTCGTCCCGGTCGTCTCGCTGACCAAGGACAACATCAAGGACACCGTGGTGAAGGAAGGCTATTACACGGTCGACGAGATCTGCGCCGGCAAGTACGCCTCGGCCTGCAAGTCGGCCGGCCTGAGCTAAGCGGCCCCGCCCCGTACCGCGTGACACGCGCACGGGACCGGCTGCCCCAGATCCTCCGGCGCCCCGCACTCATCAGCCCCGCAAGCTAGGCGGGGCGCCGGACGGACCACCCGCGGGTATCTCCCGCCACCCCCCAAAATCTTCTGCACAACCTCCCGCCGGGTCAGGCGGCGAAGGAGTTGGTTCTTGTGTCCGCTACGCCCGTGCTGGCGTTGCGCGGGGTCTCCAAGCGGTTCGGTGCCGTCCAGGCGCTCACCGACGTAGAGCTTGAGGTCCACGCCGGTGAAGTGGTCGCCCTGGTGGGCGACAACGGCGCCGGAAAGTCCACGCTGGTCAAGACGATCGCCGGCGTGCACCCCATCGACGAGGGCGCCATCGAGTGGGACGGCAAGGCCGTCACCATCAACCGGCCGCACGACGCCCAGAGCCTGGGCATCGCGACCGTGTACCAGGACCTCGCGCTGTGCGACAACATCGATGTCGTCGGCAACCTGTACCTCGGCCGGGAGATCCGCAAGCGCGGCGTCCTGGACGAGGTGGAGATGGAGCGCCGCAGCCGTGAGCTGCTGGACACCCTCTCCATCCGCATCCCCAGCGTCCGCATCCCGATCGCCTCGCTCTCCGGCGGTCAGCGCCAGGTGGTGGCGATCGCCCGCTCCATGCTCGGCGAGCCCAAGCTGGTCATCCTCGACGAGCCCACCGCGGCCCTCGGCGTGGAGCAGACCGCGCAGGTCCTCGACCTGGTCGAGCGGCTGCGCGAGCGCGGCCACGCCGTCATCCTCATCAGCCACAACATGGCCGATGTGAAGGCGGTCGCGGACAAGGTCGCGGTGCTGCGGCTCGGCCGCAACAACGGCATCTTCGAGGTCAAGTCGACCTCCCAGGAAGAGATCATCTCCGCCATCACCGGCGCCACGGACAACGCCGTGACCCGTCGTGCGGCGCGCACCAATGGGGAGATCCAGAAGTGAGCATCGACAAGACCCCCGCCCCGGCCACCGAGCCGGCGGAGAAGACCGCCGCCGCGGCGGTCCCCGCGGTCGACCCCCGCCTGCTGGTGCGCGAACAGGGCTTCGCGGGCTACCTCGGCGAGTTCAAGCGCAAGATGAAGGCCGGTGACCTCGGGTCCATACCGGTCGTCGTCGGTCTGCTGGTCATCTGGATCATCTTCACCAGCCTGAACTCCAACTTCCTCACCGCCGGCAACTTCTCCGACATGTCGGTCGCCATGGTCGGCACCGGCATGATCGCCGTCGGTATCGTCTTCGTGCTGCTGCTCGGCGAGATCGACCTGTCGGTCGGCTCGGTCAGCGGTGTGGCGGGCGCCGCCTTCGCGGTGATGAACGTCACCCACGGCATGAACGAGATCCTGGCCCTGGTGCTGTCGATCCTGACCGGCACGGCGGCCGGCGCGATCCACGGCTTCGTCTTCGCCCGCATCGGCGTCCCGGCGTTCGCCGTCACCCTGGCCGGCCTGCTGTTCTGGCAGGGCTTCATGCTCCGCATCCTCGGTGACAACGGCACCATCAACCTGGACCCCGACGGCATCGTCGTCAATCTGACCAGCTACTACTTCAGTGACGTGGCCGCCGCCTACGGGCTGGCGATCGTGGTGACCGCGGGGTACTTCCTCTCCGCGTTCTTCGGCAACCGCCGCCGCGAGGCCGCCGGGGTGCCGTCCCGGCCGCTGAGCGAGATCATCGTGCGCACGGTGCTGCTGGCGGTGCTCGCCTTCATCGTGGCGATCGTCTTCAACCAGTACAAGGGCCTGCCGCTGGCCGTGGTGGTCTTCCTGGCGTTCCTGCTGCTCACCGACTTCGTGCTGCGCCGCACCGCCTACGGCCGCAAGGTGTTCGCGCTCGGCGGCAGCGTCGAGGCGTCCCGCCGGGCCGGCATCAACGTGGAGCTGATCCGGATCTCGGTCTTCGCGATCGCCGGCACCTTCGCCGCGATCGGCGGCCTGTTCGTCGCCTCGAAGATCGCCTCCGCCAACCAGGGCGCGGGCACCGGTGAGTTCCTGATGAACGTCATCGCCGCGGCCGTGATCGGCGGCACCTCCCTGTTCGGCGGCCGCGGCCGCACCTGGGACGCGCTGCTCGGTGTGATGGTCATCGTCTCCATCCAGTACGGCCTGGCCCTGGAGGGCATCGCCTCCCCGGTCCAGTACATGATCACCGGTGGCGTGCTGCTGGCCACGGTCGTCATCGACGCGGTGACCCGCAAGACCCAGAAGACGGCCGGCCGCGCCTGACGCCGCCACCGCTTCTGCACAAGCCTGTGCCCGGTACCAATGGCGGTACCGGGCACAGCCGCGTCCGGGGCGGGGCCACTGACCGGGTGCCGCTGGGCGGGTCCGTTCTGCCGGGTCGGCGGTGTGTGCGGGGCCGGTGCGGTGGGTGGGGTGCTCTTCGCGGGCAGGGGTCTTGGCGCGCCCGCCCGCTGCTGCGTCGAGCTGTGCCGGGTACTGCCGGCGCTACCGGCACAGCCGTGTCCGGGGCGGGGCACCGGCCGGTTCGGGTTGCTCTTCATGGGGGGCGGGTCCGGCCGCTGCCGCAGGCGACCGTGGCCGGGTACGAACAGCCGTAGCGGGCACAGCCGTGTCATAGGTGGGGCGCGTGCGGGGTAGGGCCGAACGCGTGACGTACGCCGCACCGCCCGGAGTCGTAGCGCCGGAGCGGAACATTAGACTCGACAGGCCCGGCAACAGCTCTACTGCAAGGAGGCACGGGTGCCGCTGCTGACCCGCATCAGGGGACCGCGCGATCTGGACCGGCTCAGCCTGGAAGAGCTGGACCGGCTGGCCGAGGAGATCCGGACCTTCCTCGTCGACGCCGTCTCCAAGACCGGCGGCCACCTCGGCCCGAACCTCGGCGTGGTGGAGCTCACCATCGCCCTGCACCGCGTCTTCGACTCGCCCCGCGACAAGGTGCTCTTCGACACCGGCCACCAGTCCTACGTGCACAAGCTGCTCACCGGCCGGCAGGACTTCGCCAAGCTGAAGATGAAGGGCGGCCTGTCCGGCTACCCGGCGCAGGCCGAGTCCGAGCACGACGTCATCGAGAACAGCCACGCCTCCACCGTGCTCGGCTGGGCCGACGGCATCGCCAAGGCCAACGAGATCCAGGGCCTGGACCGGCACGTCGCCGCGGTCATCGGCGACGGCGCGCTGACCGGCGGCATGGCCTGGGAGGCGCTGAACAACATCGCCGCCGCCAAGGACCGCCCCCTGGTCATCGTCGTCAACGACAACGAACGCTCCTACGCGCCCACCATCGGCGGCCTCGCCAACCACCTCGCCACCCTGCGCACCACCGACGGCTACGAGCGCTTCCTGGCCCGCGGCAAGGACCTCCTGGAGCGCACCCCGGTCGTCGGCCGCCCGCTCTACGACACCCTGCACGGCGCCAAGAAGGGCCTGAAGGACTTCATCGCCCCGCAGGGCATGTTCGAGGACCTCGGCCTGAAGTACGTCGGCCCGATCGACGGCCACGACATCGAGGCGCTGGAGTCCGCGCTGACCCGCGCCAAGCGGTTCGGCGGCCCGGTCATCGTGCACTGCCTCACCGAGAAGGGCCGCGGCTACCAGCCGGCCCTGGCCGACGAGGCCGACCGCTTCCACGCCGTCGGCAGGATCCACCCCGACACCGGCCTGCCGATCGCCACCTCCGGCGCCGACTGGACCTCCGTCTTCGGCGCGGAGATGGTCAAGCTCGGCGAGGAGCGCGCGGACATCGTCGCGATCACCGCCGCGATGCTCCAGCCGGTCGGCCTGGACAAGTTCGCCAAACGCTTCCCCGAACGGGTGTACGACGTCGGCATCGCGGAGCAGCACGCCGCCGTCTCCGCGGCCGGCCTCGCCCACGGCGGCCTGCACCCGGTCTTCGCCGTCTACGCCACCTTCCTCAACCGGGCCTTCGACCAGGTCCTGATGGACGTGGCCCTGCACAAGTGCGGCGTGACCTTCGTGCTGGACCGGGCCGGCATCACCGGCACCGACGGCGCCTCGCACAACGGCATGTGGGACATGTCGATCCTCCAGGTCGTCCCCGGCCTCCGGCTCGCCGCGCCGCGCGACGCCGACCAGGTCCGCGCCCAGTTGCGCGAGGCGGTCGCCGTCGACGACGCGCCGACCGTGGTCCGCTTCTCCAAGGGCGCCGTCGGCCCCGCCGTACCGGCTGTCGGCCGGGTCGGCGGCATGGATGTGCTGCGCGAGCCCGGCACCGACAAGCCCGACGTGCTGCTGGTCTCGGTCGGCGCGCTCGCCCCGATGTGCCTGGAGATCGCCGGCCTGCTGAACCAGCAGGGCATCACCACCACCGTCGTCGACCCCCGCTGGGTCAAGCCGGTGGACGAGGCCCTGGCCCCGCTCGCCGAGCGGCACCGGGTGGTCGTCACCGTGGAGGACAACTCCCGGGTCGGCGGCGTCGGCTCCACGATCGCCCAGGCCCTGCGCGACGCGGGCGTCGACGTACCGCTGCGCGACTTCGGCATCCCGCCGCGCTTCCTCGACCACGCCTCCCGCGCCGAGGTGCTCGCCGAGATCGGCCTGACCGCGCCGGACATCGCCCGCCAGGTCACCGGCCTGGTCGCCAAGCTGGACGGCCGGTACGAGCAGGCCGGCGCCGCAGCGGTGGAAGCCGCCCGCGACTGACGCACCCGAGCGGCCACGACGGACCGGTGCCGCCACCCGATGCGGTGGCGGCACCGGTCCGTTTGCGTGAATCCACGCGCGCCGGGGCACACGTACCGCGCCCCCTCTCGATCATGTCGAGGGCGACAAGCGTGGGAGGTCCCGTGAGCAGCACCCTCTTCCGGACGAAGAAGATCGAGCAGTCCATCCAGGACACCGAGGAACCCGAGCACGCGCTCAGAAAATCGCTGTCCGCGCTCGATCTGACCGTCTTCGGCGTCGGCGTCGTCATCGGCACCGGCATCTTCGTGCTGACCGGCACGGTCGCCAAGAACAACGCCGGCCCGGCCACCGCGCTCGCCTTCGTCGTGGCCGGCGTGGTCTGCGCGCTCGCGGCCCTGTGCTACGCCGAGTTCGCCTCCACGGTGCCGGTGGCCGGATCGGCGTACACCTTCTCCTACGCCTCGCTGGGCGAGCTGCCGGCCTGGATCATCGGCTGGGACCTGGTGCTGGAGTTCGCGCTCGGCACGGCGGTGGTGGCCGTCGGCTGGTCGGGGTACGTCCGCTCACTGCTGGAGAACGCGGGCTGGACGTTCCCGGACTACCTCGGCGGCCGGGACGGCGCCGACGGCTTCGGCTTCGACATCCTCTCCGCCGCCCTGGTCCTGGTGCTGACCGCCATCCTGGTCCTCGGCATGAAGCTCTCCGCGCGGATCACCTCGGTCGTCGTCGCCATCAAGGTGGCCGTCGTCCTGATCGTCATCATCGCCGGCGCGTTCTTCGTCAAGGGCGCCAACTACGACCCGTTCATCCCCAAGGCGCAGCCGGTGGAGGCGGGCGGCGGCCTGCACTCGCCGCTGATCCAGCTGATGTTCGGCTGGGCACCGGCCAACTTCGGCGTGATGGGCATCTTCACCGCCGCGTCCATCGTCTTCTTCGCCTTCATCGGCTTCGACGTCGTCGCCACGGCCGCCGAGGAGACCAGGAACCCGCAGCGCGACATGCCCCGCGGCATCCTCGGCTCGCTGCTCATCTGCACCGTCCTGTACGTCGCCGTGTCCATCGTGGTCACCGGCATGCAGCACTACAGCGAGCTGTCGATCGACGCCCCGCTCGCCGACGCCTTCAAGGCCACCGGACACCCCTTCTTCTCCGGCGTGATCAGCTTCGGCGCGGCGGTCGGCCTGACCACCGTCTGCATGATCCTGCTGCTCGGCCAGACCCGGGTCTTCTTCGCGATGAGCCGCGACGGCCTGCTGCCCCGCTTCTTCTCCCGGGTCCACCCCAGGTTCAAGACCCCGTACCGTCCGACCATCCTGCTCGGTGTCGTCATCGCGATCGTCGCGGGCTTCACCTCCCTGAGCGAACTGGCCGAGCTGGTGAACATCGGCACCCTCTTCGCCTTCGTGGTGGTCGCCCTCGGCGTGGTCATCCTGCGCCGTACCCGCCCCGACCTGCCCCGCGCCTTCCGCACCCCGCTGGTGCCGGTGCTGCCCATCGTGTCCGTGGCGGCCTCGCTGTGGCTGATGCTCAACCTGCCCGCCGAGACCTGGCTGCGGTTCGCCATCTGGATGGCGCTCGGCGCGGTCGTCTACTTCCTCTACGGCCGCACCCACAGCAGGCTGGCCCGCGGCGAGGCGGAGAGCGGCAACCGGTAGCCGCGCGGGGCCATAATGTGCCGCTATGCGCACCCTGGCCCCCGTTTCCGCACCACGCACCGGAACCGGCTACTGGACCCGCCTGCTCCCCCCGCTGGCGCTCCTGGCCTGCGTCACCCGCGTCCCGTCCTTCGCCCGCCCGCTGTGGAACCCCGACGAGGGCTACCTCGCCGTACAGGCCCGGCTGCTCGCGGCCGGCGGCCGGCTCTACGAGACGGTGGTCGACCGCAAACCGCCGCTGGTGCCGTGGCTGTACGAGGCCGCGTTCGCGCTGACCGGCGCCGAGTCACTGGCGGCGGTCCGGGTCCTGGCCGTACTCGCCCAGCTCGCCACCGCCGCCCTGCTCGCCGCGCTGGCCCGCCGCCGCTGGGGCGACCGGTCCGGACGCACCGCCGGGGTCCTGTACCTCCTGCTCTCCGTCGGCCTCAACCCCGAGGACGCCCAGGCCGCGACCTTCGAGATCTTCATACTGCCGGGCACGGCCGCCGCCCTGTGGTGCGCCGACCGCCGCCGCTGGGGTGCCGCCGGTGCCGCCGTCGGCTGCGCCTTCCTGGCCAAGCAGACCGGCGCGGCGGTGCTGCTGCCGGTGCTGTGGCTGTGCGGCGCCCACCGCGGCCCGCTGCTCCGGCTGGCCGCCGGGGCTCTGCTCCCCGTCCTGGCCGCCGCCCTGGCCACCGACCCGGCCGGCTTCCTCTTCTGGACCGTCACCGGCTCGGCCGCCTACGCGTCCTTCTCCGGCTCCTGGACGCACGTCGTCCTGCGCGCCCTGGGCAACGCGGCCGTCCTCGCCGTCGCCTGCGCCGCCCTGCCGCCGCTGCTGCGGCATCGCACGCCGGGCCGCGCCGACCTCTGGCTGTGGCTCGCCGCGTCGGCCGCCGCGGTCGGCACCGGCCTGCACTTCTTCGGCCACTACTACCTCCAGCTGCTGCCGCCGCTGACCCTGCTGGCGACGGCCGCGCTCAGCACCCTGCCGCCCGCCCGCACCGCCCGCACCCTGCTCGCCACGGCCTGCTGCTGCACGCTCTTCCTCACCTGGGGCCTGCTCGCCCCGCGCGGCTGGCTCGACCACTCCCGGCGGCTGGCCGACGCCGTCGCCCGCAGCACCGCCCCCGAGGACCGCGTCCTGGTCTGGGGCATGCACCCGGAGACGTACTGGCTCGCCGGCCGCACCCCCGCCACCCGCTACCTCACCGCCGGTCTCCTGACCAACTACAGCGGCGGCCGCTCCGGTTCCCGGGTCGGCGCACAGTACGCCGTCCCGGGCGCCTGGACCGCCTTCCACCGCGCGACCACCGCCCACCCGCCCGCCCTGATCGTGGACGACTCCCGGGGCGCCCCGTACGCACCGCGGCGGCTACCGGCCCTGCGGCGGCTGCTGGCGGCCCGGTACGCGGAGCGGGAGACGGTCGACGGGGCGGTGCTGTACGTCAGGGTGCGATGAGCGGCCGGCGGCTCAGCCCGCCGGCCGTACCGTCCGCGGCCCCGCCACCTCGGCGCCCAACTCCGCCACCCGGCGCCGCAGTTCCCGGTCCGCCGTGACCACCAGGACGGGGCGGTCACCGGCCCGCGCCACCAGGTCGACCATGTGGTCGTCGCCGCTGCCGGGCGCGTCCGTCACCGCCACGCCGGGCACGGAAGCCACGCCGCGGGCCGCGCCCTCGACGACCAGGACGAGTTCCAGCGGGCCGGGACGGCCCGGTACCCCGTCCGCCGCCAGCCGGTCGCGCAGCCGCTCGGCGGCGCCGCGCCGGTCCCGCCACCAGCCGTCGGGCACCGACCCGACCACGTTCGCGGCGTCGACGATCACGAGCAGCGGGGCGTTGTCGTCCATTCCGCCAGGGTCGCACGGCGAGGTGCGAACGGCGCCGCATAAAGTGAACTGGTGAACGGCGACTGGCTCCTGCGCGGCCGTGACGGCCGCCTCTGCGTCTATCTGCCGGCCGGCGACGCGGTCCTGTGCCGGGCCGAGCTGGGGCCCGACGGTCCCTGGGAGGCGCCGCGCCGGATCGGCGGCGACCAGAAGCTGCGCCCCGGCCTCGCGGTCGGCGTCGGCGCGGACCGGTACGCCCATCTGGTCGCGTGGCGGCCCACCGGCCGGGGCCAGTCCGGCCTGGTGCACTCCACCCACTACCGGCCCCGGCTCGCCCCGCTGGACTGGAGCCCGGTCGGCCACCCGGACCAGAAGGGCGCCCGCACCGGCACGCCCGCCGTCGCGGTCGACGCACAGGGCCGCGCCCACCTCTTCGTCCGGAACGCGGCCGGCGGGATGAGCGTGCGGATCCAGCAGGAGAAGGGCGGCTGGGAGCCCTGGCGGGAGCTCGGCGGCGCGGGGCTCCAGGAGGCACCCGCCGCCGTCCCGGGGGAGTCCGGACTGGTCGAGGCGTACGCCGCCGCCGACGGCGTACTGCTGCACTGGCGGCAGGAGAAGCCCGGCGCGCGGCCGGTCCTCGGCGCGAGCGTCGAAGCGGCCGTCCGGCCCGGCACGCTCCGGGCGCTGGCCACCTCCGCCGGGCACACCACCCTGTTCTTCACCGACGACTCCTCCGGTGACCTGTGCGCCTGGCGGCCCGGCGGGACGCCCGTCGCGCTGGTCGCCGCCGCGGGGCCCGGCCCGGTCGCCGCCGTGCGCTGTGTCATCGAGGGGCACGACTGCACGCTGCTGGGGCAGCGGTCGGCCGGCGGGCGGGTGGCCTTCGCGGCGTATCCGACCGAGCGGGAGGCGGCGGGTGCCTGGTGGGCCGAGTCCGGGCCGGCGCTCGCCGACGACGCCGGACTCGCCCTCGCCGTGGACGAGACGGACCGGGTGGTCGCGGTGACCCTCTCCCCGTCCGGCGGGCGGCTGCTGCTGACCCGCCGCAAGGACGAGCCGGGGCTCGCGCTGACGGCCTGGCAGCAGGTCTGACACCCGGGGGACACGCGGACAAAGGGGCCCGGGTTACGGCTGGACCAACCGTACAGTTCATGCCATATATCCCGTTTGTCGCACTCTTCGGGGCGTGGTTGATGAGTACGGACCTGGTCGTCATCGGACTCGGCTACGTCGGGCTGCCGCTGGCCCGCGCGGCCACCGCGGCCGGGCTGCGGGTGGCCGGCCTCGACCGGCGCGCGGGCGTGGTCGCGGGACTGAACGCCGGCCGCTCGCACGTGGACGACATCTCCGACGCCGACGTACGGGAGATGCGCGCCCAGGGGTTCACGGCCGTCCGCGAGCCCGAGGTGATCGCCGGCGCCGGTGCCGTGGTGATCTGCGTACCGACCCCGCTCACCGCGCACGGCGCCCCGGACCTCGGCGCGGTCCGCGCGGCCGTGGCCGACATCGCCGCCCACCTGCGGCCGGGCACCCTGGTGGTGCTGGAGTCCACCACCTACCCCGGCACCACCGAGGAGGTGGTACGGCCCGCTCTGGAGGCCGGCGGGCTGCGCGCCGGCGTCGACTTCCACCTGGCCTTCTCCCCGGAGCGGATCGACCCGGGCAACCCCGCCTACGGCCTGGAGAACACCCCCAAGGTGGTCGGCGGCGTCACCCCCGACTGCAGCAAGACCGCCCGCGCCCTGTACGAGCGGTTCGTGACCCGGGTGGTGGAGGCCAAGGGCACCCGCGAGGCCGAGATGGCGAAGCTGCTGGAGAACACCTACCGGCACGTCAACATCGCCCTGGTCAACGAGATGTCGATGTTCTGCCGCGAGATCGGCGTCGACCTGTGGGACGCGATCCGCTGCGCCGCCACCAAGCCGTTCGGCTTCGCGCCCTTCCACCCCGGCCCCGGGGTCGGCGGCCACTGCATCCCGATCGACCCCAACTACCTGTCCTACAAGGTGCGTTCGCTGGGCATCCCGTTCCGGTTCGTGGAGCTGGCACAGGAGATCAACCAGCGGATGCCGGTGCATGTCGTGGACCGGGCCGCCGAGTTGCTCAATGACGCGGGCCGGGCGGTGCGCGGCGCCCGGGTGCTGTTGCTCGGCGTCACCTACAAGGCCGACATCTCCGACCAGCGGGAGAGCCCCGCCCGCGCGGTGGCCGAGCGGTTGCGGGCCCGGGGCGCCGCCCTGTCCTACTTCGACCCGCACGTCGCGCGGTGGTCGGTCGGCGGCGTCCCGGTCGAGCGGGCCGACGACTACCTGGACGCGGCCGGCGTGGCCGACCTGACCGTACTGCTGCAGCCGCACCGGGAGATCGACCCGGCGCTGCTGGCCGACCGCGCCCGGCTGCTGTTCGACACCCGGGGGGCGACGGCGGACCATCCCCGGGTGAGCAAGCTCTGAACAGGCGTGCCGAGGGGGACGCCCCTCGGCACGCCCGCGCCGGTCAGGCCGGGACGCTCGCCACGCCCGGTGCCAGGAACGGCTTGCCGGTCACCCGCTCGGCGACCCCCGCCCGGTCCAGGTACGGCGTGACGCCGCCCAGGTGGAAGGGCCAGCCGGCACCGGTGATCAGGCACAGGTCGATGTCCTGGGCCTCGGCGACCACGCCCTCGTCGAGCATCAGCCCGATCTCCTGGGCGACCGCGTCCAGGACCCGGTCCCGGACCTGCTCCTCGGTCAGCACGGTCTCGCCCTGCTTGAGCAGCGCGGCGACCTCCGGGTCCAGCTCGGGCCTGCCGCTGTCGTAGACGTAGAAGCCGCGCTTGCCCGCCTCGACGACCGCCTTGAGGTTGGGGGAGACGGTGAAGCGGTCCGGGAACGCCTTGTTGAGCGTCTGGGAGACGTGCAGGCCGATCGCCGGGCCGACCAGTTCCAGGAGGACCAGCGGGGACATCGGCAGGCCGAGCGGCTCGACCGCCTGCTCGGCGACCTCGACCGGGGTGCCCTCGTCGATGACGTTCTGGATCTCGCCCATGAAGCGGGTCAGGATGCGGTTCACGACGAACGCCGGGGCGTCCTTGACCAGCACGGCCGTCTTCTTCAGCTTCCTGGCCACCGCGAACGCCGTCGCCAGCGAGGCGTCGTCGGTCTGCTCGCCGCGGACGATCTCCAGCAGCGGGAGGATCGCGACCGGGTTGAAGAAGTGGAAGCCGACGACCCGCTCGGGGTGCTTCAGCTTCGACGCCATCTCGGAGACGGAGAGCGAGGAGGTGTTGGTGGCGAGGATCGCGTGCGCCGGCGCCACCGCCTCCACCTCGGCGAACACCTGCTGCTTGACGCCGATCTCCTCGAACACCGCCTCGATGACGAAGTCGGCGTCCGCGAAGCCCTCGGCCTTGTCCAGCACACCGGTGACCAGGGCCTTGAGCCGGTTGGCCTTGTCCTGGTTGATCCGGCCCTTGCCGAGCAGCTTGTCGATCTCGGCGTGGACGTAGCCCACACCCTTGTCGACCCGCTCCTGGTCGATGTCGGTCAGCACGACCGGCACCTCCAGGCGGCGCAGGAACAGCAGCGCGAGCTGCGAGGCCATCAGACCGGCGCCGACCACACCGACCTTGGTGACCGGACGGGCCAGGTTCTTGTCCGGGGCGCCCGCCGGGCGCTTGGCGCGCTTCTGGACGAGGTTGAACGCGTACAGGCCCGCGCGCAGTTCCCCGCTCATGATCAGGTCCGCGAGAGCCTGGTCCTCGGCGTCGTAACCGGCCTGGAGGTCGCCGTTCTTGGCGGCGGCGATGATGTCCAGGGCGCGGTAGGCGGCCGGGGCCGCGCCGTGCACCTTGGCGTCGGCGACGGACCGGCCGCGCGCGACGGCCTGGTCCCAGCCCTCGCCGCGGTCGATGACCGGCCGCTCCACCGCGATCTCGCCCTTGAGGACGGCCGCCGTCCAGGTCAGCGACTGCTCCAGGAAGTCGGCGCCCTCGAAGATCGCGTCCGCGATGCCGAGCTCGTAGACCTGCTTGCCCTTGAGCTGCCGGTTCTGGTTCAGGCTGTTCTCGATGATGACCGAGACGGCCTGGTCGGCGCCGATCAGGTTCGGCAGCAGCGTGCAGCCGCCCCAGCCGGGCACCAGGCCGAGGAAGACCTCGGGCAGCGAGAACGCCGGGACGGCGGCCGACACCGTGCGGTACGCGCAGTGCAGGCCGATCTCCACGCCGCCGCCCATCGCGGCGCCGTTGTAGTACGCGAACGTCGGCACGGCGAGCTTCGACAGCCGCTTGAAGACGTCGTGGCCGCCCTTGCCGATGGCGACCGCGTCCTCGTGCCGCTTCAGCAGCTCGACGCCCTTGAGGTCGGCGCCGACCGCGAAGATGAACGGCTTGCCGGTGACGCCGACGCCGGTGATCTCACCGTCGGCGGCCTCCTTCTCGACCTGGTCGATCGCCGCGTCGATGTTGGCCAGCGACTGCGGGCCGAGCGTGGTCGGCTTGGTGTGGTCCAGGCCGTTGTCCAGGGTGATGAGAGCGAAGCGCCCGGCACCGAGGGGGAGGTCGAAATGACGTACGTGTGCCTGCGTGACGACCTCGCCGGGGAACAGCTCGGCCGCACCCTTCAGCAGCTCAGCGGTGGTGCTCACTTGTCCCCCTCGAAGTGCGGGTTCTCCCAGATGACCGTCGCGCCCATGCCGAAGCCGACGCACATGGTGGTCAGGCCGTAGCGGACCTGCGGCTGCTCCTCGAACTGCCGGGCCAGCTGCGTCATCAGCCGGACCCCGGAGGAGGCCAGCGGGTGCCCGAAGGCGATGGCGCCGCCGTACTGGTTGACGCGCGCGTCGTCGTCCGCGATGCCGTAGTGCTCCAGGAAGGCGAGCACCTGGACGGCGAACGCCTCGTTGATCTCGAACAGCCCGATGTCGTCGATCGACAGACCGGCCTGCTTCAGGGCCTTCTCGGTCGCCGGGATCGGGCCGTAACCCATCACCTCGGGCTCGACACCCGCGAAGGAGTAGGCGACCAGCCGCATCTTGACCGGCAGGCCGTTCTCCCGGGCGAACTCCTCGGAGGCGATGATCGAGGCGGTGGCGCCGTCGTTCAGACCGGCCGCGTTGCCCGCGGTGACCCGGCCGTGCACCCGGAACGGCGTCTTCAGGTTCGCCAGGTTCTCCAGCGTGGTCCCCGGCCGCATCGGCTCGTCGGCGGTGACCAGGCCCCAGCCGGTCTCGCCGACCTCCGGGTTGGTCCGGCGCACCGAGACCGGCACCAGGTCGGCCTGGATCCTGCCGTTGGCGTACGCCTTGGCGGCCTTCTCCTGCGAGCGCACCGCGTACTCGTCGGCCCGCTGCTTGGTGATGCTCGGGTAGCGGTCGTGCAGGTTCTCCGCGGTCATGCCCATGAACAGGGCGGACTCGTCGACCAGCTTCTCCGAGACGAACCGCGGGTTGGGGTCCGCGCCCTCGCCCATCGGGTGCCGGCCCATGTGCTCGACACCGCCGGCGATGGCGACGTCGTACGCCCCGAAGGCGACCGATCCGGCGACCGTGGTGACGGCGGTCAGCGCGCCCGCGCACATCCGGTCGATGGCGTACCCGGGCACCGACTGCGGCAGTCCGGCCAGGATGCCCGCCATCCGGCCGATGGTCAGTCCCTGGTCACCGACCTGCGTGGTGGCGGCGACGGCGACCTCGTCGACCTTCTTCGGGTCGAGCCCGGGGTTGCGGCGCAGCAGCTCCCGGATCGCCTTGACGACCAGGTCGTCGGCGCGGGTCTCGTGGTAAATGCCCTTCGGGCCCGCCTTGCCGAACGGGGTGCGGACGCCGTCGACGAAGACGACGTCCCTGACGGTACGAGGCACGATGGCTCTCCTCCAGGGTGCGGGACGCTGAGCGCTTGCTCAACCCATGCTACTTGTGGGTAACGTAGCTGCCCAGTCCCGGAGGGGCCAGCGGTGAAGGTCACACCTCTTTCGGGGGAGCCGTCGACCCCCGAGGCGTCAGCACCGGCGTGGGCACCGCGTGCGATCCCGCCCCCTCCCCGCCGATCACCGCGAACAACGTCCGAGCCACCTCCGCCCCAAAACCATGCACGTCATGACTCATCGCCGACAACGTCGGATGAGTCAACCGGCACAGCTGCGAGTCGTCCCACGCCAGCAACGACACGTCCGCCGGCACCCGCACCCCCATCTCCGCCGCCACCGACAGCCCCGCCACCGCCATGATGTCGTTGTCGAACACCACCGCCGTCGGCCGTTCCCCCGGCCCAGCCGCCAGCAGGGACCGCGTCGCCCGCGCCCCCGCGTCCCCCGAGAAGTCGGTGGCCACCTGCCGCGCCCCCGCCAGCCCCAGCGCCCGCGCCGCCGCCTCGAACGCGGCCGTACGGATCGCGGTGTGCCCGAGCGCCGCCGCACCCCCGACCCGGGCGATCCGCCGGTGCCCGAGCGCCGCCAGATACCGCACCGCCTCGGTGACGGCGGTCGCGTCGTCGGTCCACACCGAGGTGAGCCCGCCGGTCAGCGCGGGGTGCCCGACCGCGACCGCCGGGATGCCGAGCCGCGCCACCGGCTCCACCCGGGGGTCCCCGTCCCGGAAGTCGACCAGTATCGCCCCGCCGATCCGCCGCCCCCGCCACCACGACTCCAGGAGCCCGGCCTCCTCCTCCACGCTGCGCACCAGCCGCAGCAGCAGTGAGCAGGACTGCTCGGTCAGGACGCTCTCCACGCCGGAGACGAACTCCATGTAGAACGGCTCCAGGCCGAGCAGCCGGGCGGGCCGGCAGATCGCGAGGCCCACCACGTCCACCCGCGATCCGGCCAGCGTCCGGGCGGTCGCGTCGGGCGCCCAGCCCAGTTCCCGCGCGGCCCGGAAGATCTTGTCCCGGGTCGCCGCCGACAGGCCCGGCTTCCGGTTGAGGGCGAGGGACACCGCCCCCTTGGACACGCCGGCGCGGGCGGCGACGTCCTTGATGGTGACGCGGGGGCCGCTGGTCATCGCGGGGGCTCCAGGCAGTACAGGGCCGATCGGGCGGCGCCCGCGTCGGGAGTCTCCCAGCCGCGCACGCCGATGGTCACGCGCTCGCCGGGCAGCAGGGTGACCAGCCCCCGGTCGGCCCGCGCGGCCGGGTCCAGCCGGTCGGCCTGCAGCAGCAGGTCCCGGACCAGGGTGCGGGCGGTCACCGTGACGCCGCCGGGCACGAGGCCGACGTCGAACTCCGGGCGTACGTACGGGATGTCCCGGTCGAGAGCGGGGAAGCGCAGGGCGCGCAGCCCGGCCGCGTCCGCGACCAGGAACTCCTTCGGACCGGCGGGAGCCAGCTCCTCGGGTACGGGGACCCGGCCCACCGCCCGTCGCGCCACCGCGAACGGCACCTCCGCCCGCCCCAGCTCCGCCCCCTCGACGGACATCCGCCGCAGCACCGCCGTCCCGGTCCACTCCTCGGCGGCCTGGTTCACCACGGACAGCTCGCCCTCCCGGAGGGTCAGCAGCCGGTCCGCGTACAGCCGCCGCAGCTCGTGGTAAAGCGGCTTCTCCCGGCCGTCGCCGTCGATCGCGGCCCAACTGGTCACCGGCCAGCAGTCGTTGAGCTGCCACACGATCGTCCCGGCGCACACCGGCCAGTGCGCGCGCCAGTGCTCGATTCCGGCCGCGACCGCGCGGGCCTGGTTGACCTGCGTGAGGTAGTGCCAGCGGTCGAACGCGTCGGCGCCGGGCAGCGCGAAGTGCCGGGCCAGGCCGCGCGCCAGCTTGCCGTTGCCGTCCTCGGCCTTCTGGTGGTGCAGCATGCCGGGGGAGTCCGCCGCGAGCGGCTCGCCGGGCAGCGCGCGGCGCAGCGTGGCGTACGCGGGCGGCGCCTGCCAGCCGAACTCGGCCACGAACCGCGGCACATCGGCGCGGTAGGCCGCGTAGTCCGCCCGGTTCCACACCTCCCAGGAGTGGTGGGTGCCGTGCGCCGGGTCGTTCGGGTGCCGGTCCCAGGACCCGGACCAGGGGCTGCCCGCGGTGTACGGCCGGGTCGGGTCCAGCTCGGCGACCACGCGCGGCAGCAGCCCCAGGTAGTAGCCCTCGCCCCAGGAGTCCCCGGCCAGCCGCGGCTCCCAGCCCCAGTCCCGGAACCCCCACAGGTTCTCGTTGTTGCCGTTCCACAGCACCAGCGAGGGGTGCGGCATCAGCCGTACGACGTTCTCCCGGGCCTCGGCCTCCACCTCGCCGCGCAGCGGCTGCTCCTCGGGGTAGGCCGCGCAGGCGAACGGGAAGTCCTGCCAGACCAGCAGCCCCAGTTCGTCGCAGGCGTCGTAGAAGTCCTCGCTCTCGTAGATGCCGCCGCCCCAGATCCGGACCAGGTCCACGCCCGCGCCGGCCGCCTGCGCCAGCCGTTCCCGGTAGCGCTCGCGGGTGATCCGGGACGGGAACACGTCGTCGGGGATCCAGTTGACGCCCCGCGCGAACAGCCGTTCGCCGTTGACGACCAGGGTGAAGCCGGTGCCGTGCGGGTCGGCGGAGGTGTCCAGCCCGACGCTCCGGAACCCGATCCGGCGCCGCCACACGTCCAGCGGAACGTCCCCGTGCAGCAGCGTCAACTCGACGTCGTACAACGGCTGTTCACCGTATCCGCGCGGCCACCACAGCTGCGCGTCCGGTACCCGCAGCCGTACCGTGCCGTGGCTGCCGTCGAGGTCCGCGCGGGCGGTGACGCCGGCCACGCGGGCCTCGACGGTGAGCGGTGCCTCGACGCGGGTCCGCTCGACGTCGACGCGCAATTCGACGTCGCCGGTGCCGTCCGCGACGGTGACCAGGGGGCGGACCCGGGCCAGCCGGGCCGTCGACCAGTGCTCAAGGCGGACCGGCCGCCAGATCCCGGCCGTCACCAGGGTCGGCCCCCAGTCCCAGCCGAACGAGCAGGCCATCTTGCGCACGTACTGGTAGGGCTCGGCGTACGCGGCCGGCCGCTCGCCCACCTTGCCGCGCACCGCCTCGGCCTCGGCGTACGCGGAGCCGAACCGCACGGTGAGCCGCCCGCTCAGCCCGGTGACGTCGAAGCGGTGCGAGCGGTGCATGTTCCGGGTCCGGCCCAGCGGCCGGCCGTCCAGCAGGATCTCGGCGGCCGTGTCCAGGCCGTCGAAGACCAGGTCGGTCTGCTCGGGCCCGGAACCCGCGTCGAGCGCGCGCTCGTACGTCCACTCCCGGCGGCCCACCCACGCCACCTCGGTCTCGTTGCGGCCCAGGAACGGGTCCGGGAGCAGTCCCGCCGCCAGCAGATCGGTGTGCACACAGCCCGGCACCGCGGCCGGCAGCGGGCCGTCGGGGTGACGCAGGGTCCAGCCCTCGGTGAGCGGTGTCGCCTGAAGCATGCACACTCCCTTAACCGGTTCACAGCGACGGTCACATGATCAGAACACTGTCTGAGCACGGTTGGCGGAAACGGGACTTTACCGGTTCAGTGCGCGCTGTCAGAGTGCGGAACCGGCCAACCACATTCGTGCTCGTCCGCCCGAAACGGAGCTGGTGCACATGAACCGCCGCAACGTGCTCGCCGGATCGATCGCCGTCCTCGCCCTGCTGGCCTCGGCCTGCACGGGCACCGGGGGAAGTACCGAGGGCGCGGACGCCGGGGCGCCCGGCGACCCGGGGAGCGTCGAGGGGACCATCACCGTCCTCACCCACCGGACCGACCTGGTGCAGGACGGGACGATGAAGAAGTACGCGGCCGAGTTCCGCGAGACCTATCCCAAGGTGAAGGTCGAGTTCGACGGCCTCACCGACTACGAGGGCGAGGTCAAGATCCGGATGAACACGGAGGACTACGGCGACGTCCTGATGATCCCGGCCGTGGTGCAGAAGAAGGACTACCCCCGCTTCTTCGCCTCGCTGGGCAGCCAGGACGAGCTGTCGGCGAAGTACCGCTTCACCGGCTACTCGACCGTCGACGGCAAGGTCTACGGGCAGAGCCCGATCGGCGTCGTCCCGGGCATGGTCTACAACAAGCGGGTCTGGCGGCAGGCCGGCGTCACCGACTGGCCCACCTCGCCGGCCGAGTTCCTCGCCGACCTGAAGGCGGTCGACGCGAAGACCGACGCGGTGCCGTACTACACCAACTTCAAGGACATGTGGCCGCTGACCCAGTGGACCAACGTCAACGGCTCGGTCGGCTGCGACACCGAGGCGACCAGCCGGCTGGCCGAGGGCGATCCGTGGGCCGCGGGCGCCGACCTGCGGGTGGGTGACACGCTGCTGCACGACATCGTGAAGTCCGGACTGAGCGAGAAGGACCCGGCCACCACCAACTGGGAGGGCTCCAAGCCGAAGCTGGCCAAGGGTGAGATCGCCACCATGTGGCTCGGCTCCTGGGCGGTGATCCAGCTGCGGCAGGCGGCCGAGCAGGCCGGCACCGATCCGGACGACATCGGCTTCATGCCGTTCCCGGCGCAGCGGGACGGCACGTTCTGCGCGGTCACCTCGCCCGACTACCAGCAGGCCGTCAACGTGCACTCCGCGCACAAGGAGGCGGCCCGCGCCTGGATCGACTGGTTCACCGAGAAGTCCGGCTACGCGGCGGCCAACCTGGCGCTCTCCCCGCTCAAGGACGCCCCGCTGCCCGACCTGCTGGGGCCCTACCAGGAGGCGGGCGTCAAGCTGATCGACCTCGACGACGCCTTGGGCGCCGAGGTGAAGGCCATCGACAACGCCTCCGAGGTCGGCATCTACCAGCCCGACTACCGCCAGGACCTGGTCGACCTGGCCCGGGGCGCGGCCGACGGCGACCTGGCGGGCTTCTTCGAGGAACTGAGCGAGAAGTGGAACGCGGCCCGCCAGGCGGCGGGCAGCTGATGACGGACCCCACCCGCGGGAGCGCACCGGCACTCACCTCCACGCCGGTCCGCGTCCCGCCCCGCCGGACCCGGCGCCGCCGGCCCCTCACCCCCTGGCTGTTCCTCCTCGCCCCGCTCACCCTCCTGATCGTCTTCACCTACGCGCCGATCGCCAACATGATCGCGTACAGCTTCACCGACTGGGACGGCGTCAGCCCCGAACTCCACTTCACCGGCGCCGGCAACTACACGGAGATCTTCACCCGCGAGGACCTCTTCCGGGTCTTCTTCGTCAGCGGCTACTACCTCGCCGCCTCCGTGGTCCAGATCACCGCCGCGCTCTACTTCGCGACAGTGCTGAGCTTCGACATCCGCTTCCGGAACTTCTTCAAGGGCGTGCTGTTCTTCCCGTACCTGATCAACGGGGTGGCGATCGGTTTCGTCTTCCTCTACTTCTTCCAGGACGACGGCACCCTCGACTCGGTGCTGAACCTGTTCGGCTACGACGGCGACCGGGCCTGGCTCGGCACGTCGACGTCGGCCAACGTGTCGCTCGCCGGGGTGTCGGTGTGGCGCTACACGGGACTGAACTTCGTCCTCTTCCTGGGCGCCGTCCAGTCCATCCCGGGGGAGCTGTACGAGGCGGCCGAACTGGACGGGGCGAACCGGTGGCAGCAGTTCCGGTACATCATCGCGCCGAGCATCCGGCCGGTGATCGGCCTGACCGTGATCCTGTCGGTCTCCGGCTCGCTGGCGGTCTTCGAGATCCCGTACATCATGACCGGCGGGGCGACCGGCACCGAGACCTTCGTGATCCAGACGGTGAAGCTGGCGTTCCAGTTCAACAAGACCGGCCTGGCCTCCGCGGCGGCCGTCGTCCTGCTGCTGATCGTGCTGGCGGTGACCTGGGTGCAGCGGCGCCTGGTCCCCGACGACCCGGACCGGAAGGCGGCGCCCGCATGACCCGCCGAGCCGTGACCCGCGCCCTGGTGTACCTGTCCCTGGTGGGCGCCGCGCTGGTCGTCCTGCTGCCGCTCACCGTCGTCCTGCTGACCTCGCTGAAGACGTCCGGCGAGCTGGCCGACGGCTCCGGCGCGCTGGCCCTGCCGGACGACCCGTTCAACCTCGACAACTACGTGACCGCGTTCCAGGACGGCCGGATGCTGCTGGCCTTCGGCAACACCGCCTTCGTACTGCTGTTCGCCATCGGCGGCACGGTGCTGATCGGGTCGATGGCGGCGTACGCGATCGACCGCTTCGCCTTCCGCATGAAGAAACTGGTGCTGGCGCTGTTCCTGGTGGCCGCGCTGGTCCCGGGCGTCACCACCCAGGTGGCGACCTTCCAGATCGTCAACAGCCTCGGCATGTTCGACAGCCTGTGGGCGCCGGTCCTGCTCTACATGGGCACCGACATCGTGTCGATCTACATCTTCCTCCAGTTCATCCGGTCCATCCCCATCTCCCTGGACGAGGCGGCCCGGGTGGAGGGCGCCAACGCCTTCACGATCTACCGGAAGATCATCTTCCCGCTGCTCAGGCCCGCGATCGCGACCGTCGTCATCGTGAAGGGCATCACCGTCTACAACGACTTCTACATCCCCTTCCTCTATCTCCCCTCCGAGGATCTTGGCGTGATCTCGACGTCGCTGTTCCGCTTCAAGGGGCCCTTCGGGGCGCACTGGGAGACGATCTCGGCAGGCGCGGTGCTGGTCATCCTGCCGACGCTGATCGTCTTCCTGCTCCTCCAGCGGTTCATCTACAACGGCTTCACGCGCGGGGCGACGAAGTGACGCTCAGGACGCCGCCGGTGCCGACAAGGCCGCCACCAGCACCGGCGTCACCTGCTCCACCTGCCAGGGCCGGGCCCCGTGCCCGACGAGCGCCGCGGCCACCGACTCCGCGTCGGCCGGCGCCGGCGGCTCCCAGCAGACCCGGCGCACGGTGTCCGGGGTGATCAGGTTCTCCTGCGGCATGTTCAGCTCCTCGGCCAGGGCCGACACCGCGGCTCGCGCCGCGGAGAGCCGGGCCGCGGCGGCCGGGTCCTTGTCGGCCCAGGCACGCGGCGGCGGCGGACCGGTCACCGGCTGCCCCGGCTGCGGAAGCTGCGCCTCGGACAACCCCCGGGCCCGGTCGACCGCCGCCTGCCACTGCTCCAGCTGCCGCCGGTTCACCCGCCCGAAGCCGCTGAGCTGGGCCAGCGCGTGCACGTTGGGCGGCAGCGCGAGGGCCGCCTCCACGATGGCCGCGTCCCCGATCACCTTGCCCGGCGAAACGTCCCGGCGCTGGGCGACGCGGTCCCGGGTCTGCCACAGCTCCCGGACCACGGCGAGCTGCCGGCGGCGGCGCACCTTGTGCATGCCGGAGGTGCGGCGCCAGGGGTCCTTGCGCGGCTCGGCCGGCGGGGCGGCGGCGATGGCGTCGAACTCCTGCCGGGCCCACCCCAGCTTGCCCTGCCGGTCCAGCTCCTTCTCCAGCGCGTCCCGCAGGTCGACCAGGAGCTCCACGTCGAGCGCGGCGTAGCGCAGCCAGGGCTCGGGCAGCGGCCGGGTCGACCAGTCGACGGCGGAGTGCCCCTTCTCCAGGACGAACCCGAGTACGGACTCCACCATCGCGCCGAGCCCGACCCGCGGGAACCCGGCGAGCCGACCGGCCAGCTCGGTGTCGAACAGCCGTGTCGGCACCATCCCTATCTCGCGCAGACACGGCAGATCCTGGGTGGCGGCGTGCAGCACCCACTCGGTGTCCTTCAGCACCTCCCCGAGCCCGGACAGATCCGGGCAGCCCACCGGATCGATCAGCGCCGTGCCCGCCCCCGCCCGGCGCAGCTGCACCAGATACGCCCGCTGCCCGTACCGGTACCCGGAGGCCCGCTCGGCGTCCACGGCGACCGGCCCGGACCCGGCGGCGAAGGCGGCGGTCACCTCGGCGAGCGCGTCCGCGTCGGCGATCACCGGCGGAATGCCCTCCCGAGGCTCCAACAAGGGGATCGGCGCCTGTGCGGCAGAAGTTCCGGTCTCGTCCGGAGGAGCGCCTCCGGTGGTGCGCGGTGCACGGTCTGCTGCGGTTTCGTGGGCGTCGGTCACCTGTCAAGGGTATCCGCAAGGACGAGCGGCTGACCTGCGCGTTCTGGACACATTGGCGCTGACCTGCGAAAACATGGTCCGCCGTGGATCAGGCCCCGCCGATGCTTCTCGGCCACCTGGCGTCAGGCCGCCGGGGCGCCGGGACCGGCCGGGCGCAGCCGGGAGACGAAGGTCTGGAAGTCCGCGAGGACGTCCTGGAGCTGGCTTGTGCGCGCCGTCAGCGCGATCTCGATCTCGACGCGCTCACCGCGCTTGCGCTTGTTCTCCAGCACGAGCAGGAACTGGCTCTGCGCGAGCTCCATCGGCTGTCCGCCGACGGTGGCCTGGACCCGTACGTTCTGCACGATCCCCGGGGCGTCGATCAGGCCCGGCGCCGGCGAGCTGCCCATCTCGGTGCGCTTGACGACCTCGACGGCACCGACGTTCTCGCGCAGCCGCTTGACCGAGTCCTCGGCGAGGCCGTGCAGGCTCGCCGCGCCGGTGAGGGTGCGGCCGGTGACCGTGATGTTCGGCATGAAGCCCTGACCCCGGGAAGCGGTGTGCAGGGCGACGAAGGCGGCCCCCGGGGCACCGACCTCGTCCGGGGGCGCCGAGTGCCAGCCGTGCGGCAGCTCGATCTCGAGCGGCACCGGAAGTGTGCCCGGCATGATGATCAACTCCTTGTGATACGGGTCCGACGCTACGGGAGTCGGAGGGGGAGAGGGAGAGCGAGGGAGAGGGGGCGGCGGGACGGCCGGGCGGGGCCGTCCCGCGGAGGCTCAGCCGAAGACGTCCCCGATGGCTTCGACGGCGTCCCAGTCCCCGATCGCGTCGACCGCGTCGCCGGCCGCGTCGGCGACCGCGCCCGGATCGATCTCGACCTGCGCACCGAGCTTGCCGCCGACCCCGAGGCCGACGCCCAGGTCGCCGCCGATGACGAACTTGCCGTCCTTCATGCCGGCGTCCAGATGAGCCTCGGCCCCGGCACCGGCCCAGGCCTCGGCCGTGCCGCCGACGCCGATGCCCGCGATGGAGGCGTGTCCCTCGGTGGTGGCCTTGGCACCGGCGAACGCCTCACCCCCGAGGTGCAGACCGCCCGTGCCGGCGGACGCGTTGAGGCCGGCCTCGGCTCCCGCGTACACCTCACCCTTGCCGGAGACTCCGAACCAGCCGGCCTCGTACTTGCCCTCGGCCGTGGCCTGGGCGAGATACGCCTTGCCGGACGCCTGCGCGGTGGCGTTGCCGTCCAGCAGGCCGACGCCGGCGGAGCCCTCGACACCGAGGAGGTTCACGCCGGCCGTCCCGGAGACGTCACCGCCCGCGAACGCACCGTGCCCCCGGGCCTCGGCACCCCACACCTTGGCGTCGCCGGCGACGGAGGGGCCGGCCACCGCGACGCCCGGCCCTTTGAGCTCGCGCAGCGCGTCCCGCTGCTCCGGTGTCAGGTTCTTCTGGTTGCCCCAGGCCCCGAGGTCGCGCAGCTCGGGGTCCCCAGCCAGTTCGGCGAACTGCCGGGTGGTCAGGCCCGAGTCGTCCTGCGCCGCTTCGGACGCGAAGAAGAGCCAGTCGGGCGCGTCGTCACTCCCGCCGCCCTGTGCCTTGAACTTCCCGGCCGCCGTGTCACCCGCCGACTCGACACGGCCGCGCGCGGTCTCGAGCAACTGCTCACCGCCGCTCTCGTCACCGGCCTCGTACAGCAGGACGGCCTGTTCCGCCTGCCCTTGGGCCCACTCCAGTACCCCGGCGTAGTCACGCAGCGCCGTCGCCGCGGCGCTGAGCGCGTCCGAGCCGCGGTACCACTTCTTCTTCTGGCCCGAGAAGTCCTCCCAGAAAGCGTCGCAGGCCTCTCCTCGCCAACCAGGGACGCGGACGGCGCCCAGTTCGTCCCCGATGCCGTCGAGGGTCGTCGCATGGCCGTCGAGCCGGTCCGCGTCGCCGCTGAGCTTCGCCGGGTTCCCCGGAATCAGCTCGCGTGGGTCCCGGGTGTCGCCAAGTCGTGCCGCCATCATTCCCCGTCAGTGGATGCCGGGGCCGATGACCGCGGGCCCGGTGAAGTTGTTCTGGGACAGTCGCTCGGCCTGCTCGTAGGACGCGGCGTTGGCGTCCAGCTTGTCCGCCGAGTTGTCGGCGTCCTCCTTCATCGGGCTCTTGACGGCCGCTGTCCAGGTGGCCATCAGCAGCCCGAACTCCTCCGCCGCGCCCCCGTGACCGAAGTCGCCGCTGGACTTCCCGAGTTCGCCGAGCTTGACGCCGTCACTGCGGCCCGCGGCGTCCCTGATCTTCTCGGCGGCAGACCGCAGTTCGGACGGTTCGACATCGAACTGGCCCATCCACTTCCCCCTCTGTTTCGCTTGGTGAGTCGACGAACGCGGGCGCTCTACGGCACCTGCGTGGGACGGCCGGGTGTCCTGATCCCCATGACGCCGGCGGCGTCGACGAGATAGTCCAGCGGGTCGACGAGGTTCTCGGCGCTCAGCGCGGTCCGCTCACGCCAGGCGAACAGGCGGCCGCCGGACAGGTGGAGCTGTAGTTCGGGGGCGCGACGGTCGGTCATCAGGAACTCCGCCAGCCCGCCGAGCAGTACGGCGCGGGCCCGCTCCTCATCGCGGGCGACGATGTGGAAGTCCTTGTCCAGTTGTGGGATGCCCGTCTTCATGGCGCGCCCGTGCTCCAGCGTGTCGAGCAGGCCGTCGCGGTGCACCCGCACGTCCGGGGTGTCCACGCCCAGCTCCAGGCACCAGCTGGAATGGACGCTGACCGTCTTGACGGTGTCGTCCATGTCGTTGTGGTTCTGATGGACCTCGTAGGCCTGGAAGCCGAAGCCGCGGTGCGTCCCACTGACGACGTTGTTCCCCTGCACGCCGTTGGTCCGGTGCCACCACCGTCCGCCTCCGGCGACCCGCTCGACCACTTCCTCGTAACCCCACCCCCGCCCCTCGGCGAAGGTCCGCAGCTCTCCGTAAGAGTCCTGCGCCTCCCGCGCTTTGCGGGCCTTGCGCCGGGACACCCACACAACGAGGGCCGCGATCCCGGCCCAGGACAGCAGGATGACAACCGCTTCGATTCCGCTCATGGCGCCAGCCTTTCCCACCTCACCGGGACGGGTCCACCCCGGTCCCGTTCAGGAAACCGAGTCATCGACCTTGACGCTGAAGTCGACCCGGTCCCCGTCGACGGACGTGACCTTCACTGTCACGCCGATCGTGACGCCGTCGGTTCCGGTCAGCGTGCAGCGCAGCGTGGTGCCGACCTTGCCGGTCAGGTCCTCGGGGCAGGTGATGTCCGGCTTCGGCTGGCCGGTCTGCGCGGCGAGTTCCTCGGCCGCCGTGTTCGCCACCTCGTCCTTGGGCACCGAGGGCTCCGTCCTGGACAGACTGACCTCCGCCGAGCAGCCCACCAGCAGCGTGGTGGCGGCCGCGGCGGCGAGCCCCCAGGAAGTCGGGACGGACCGGGACTTGGGCACGACGATTCCCTTTCGGGACGAGGGAGGTGTGAGGGCCGTGAGTGACGCTCGCCAATCCGCATTTTTATCAGCTCGCGCGGCCCGTCCGGCAGACTTTCACGCGTCCTCCCGCGTCCGCCCGCCAAAGACCCGCCAGTGATCTGCACTTGTGACATGCCGGTGCCCGCCGACGGAACGTTCAC
>NZ_JBQOUX010000270.1:0-521 GCF_052216785.1 Streptomyces sp. JW3
CGGCGGGTTGATGCGGCTGGTTTGGGTGGGGGTGAGCTGGAGGCGTTGGTGGGGGTGCATGCCGGTGAGGCGGTGGGTCGGTTGGACCCGTTGGCCGGCGTGATGCTCGATGCGGTCTGGTTCGACGCCGGACCTGGGAACGCCGGACGGCTCCTGCTGGTGGCGAACCACCTGGTGATGGACACCGTCTCCTGGCGGGTGCTGTTGGCGGATCTGGCGTTGGCGTATGGGGAGCTTGTCGCGGGTCGTGGTGCTGGGCTGGAGCCGGTGGTGACGTCGTTCCGGCATTGGGCGCGGGGGTTGGTGGCGCAGGCGGGTAGTGATGAGCGGTTGGGTGAACTTGGGGTGTGGAGGGGGTTGTTGGAGGGGGCTGGGCCGGTTCTGGGTGGGGTGCCGGATCCGGTGCGGGATGTGGAGTCGTCGGTGCGTCGGGTGTCGGTGCGGGTGCCGGTGGGTGTGTCGGTGGGGTTGTTGGGGGGTGTGCCGGCGGCGTTTCGTGCGGGTGTTGAGGATGTGTTGCT
>NZ_JBQOUX010000271.1:0-497 GCF_052216785.1 Streptomyces sp. JW3
TTGTCTGGTGATCCGTCGTTCGCCGAGGTGTTGCGGCGGGTGCGGGAGACGGATCTGGCGGCGTACGCGCATCAGGATGTGCCGTTCGAGCGGCTGGTCGAGGAGTTGAACCCGGCGCGGTCGCTGTCGCGTAACCCGTTGTTCCAGGTGATGCTGGCCTTGCAGAACGTACCCGAGGCGGAGTGGGAGCTGCCCGGCCTGCGGGTCGCCCCGCTGCCCCCGATCGCCGAACCCCCCGCCCGTTTCGACCTGTCCTTCTCGCTCGCCGAGCGGCGGGCGGCCGACGGCTCCCCGGCCGGTCTGGGCGGCGGCATCCTGTACGCGGCGGACCTGTTCGACGCGGCGACCGTACGGTCGTTGGGGGACCGGCTGGTGCGGGTGCTGGAGCAGATCGCGGCCGACCCGGGGACCCGGCTCAGTGAGATCGACGTACTCGATGCCGATGAGCGGGTGCGGGTGGTTGAGGAGTGGAACGACACCGGGCGTCCGGTCGGTGC
>NZ_JBQOUX010000272.1:0-489 GCF_052216785.1 Streptomyces sp. JW3
CGGAACCGGTCCGGGCCGATGGCGATCATCAGGGACAGGCCGATCGCCGAGTCGAAGGAGTAGCGGCCGCCGACCCAGTCCCAGAACTCGAACATGTTGGCCGTGTCGATGCCGAAGTCCGCGACCTTCTCCGCGTTGGTCGACAAGGCGACGAAGTGCTTGGCGACGGCGGAGTCGTCACCGAGGGCGTCAAGCAGCCAGGACCGGGCCGAGGTGGCGTTGGTGATCGTCTCGATGGTGGTGAACGTCTTGGACGCGATGATGAACAGCGTTTCCGCCGGGTCCAGGTCGCGGGTCGCCTCGTGCAGGTCGGCGCCGTCCACGTTCGAGACGAAGCGGACGGTCAGGTCCCGGTCGGTGAAGGCGCGCAGCACCTCGTAGGCCATCGCGGGGCCCAGGTCGGAGCCGCCGATGCCGATGTTGACGACATTGCGGATACGCCGGCCGGTGTGACCGGTCCACGCGCCGGACCGCACCCGGTCCGCGAAG
>NZ_JBQOUX010000273.1:0-475 GCF_052216785.1 Streptomyces sp. JW3
ACTCGTCGGGCACGGACACCACGGAGACGTCGTGGACGGCGGGGTGGGCGAGGATGATGTTCTCGACTTCTTCGGGGGCGATTTTCTCGCCGCCGCGGTTGATCTGGTCCTTGGCGCGGCCTTCGACGACGAGGTGGCCGGTGGGCAGGCGGCGGACGATGTCGCCGGTGCGGTAGTAGCCGTCGTGGGTGAAGGAGCGGCGGTTGTGGTCGGGGGCGCGCCAGTAGCCGCGGATGGTGTAGGGGCCGCGGGTGAGGAGGTGTCCGAACTCGCCCTCGGGGACGTCGTTGTCCTCGTCGTCGACGACGCGTATCTCGTCGGCGGGGGAGATGGGGCGGCCCTGGGTGGTGACGATCGTCTCGGTGTCGTCGTCGAGGCGGGTGTAGTTGACGAGTCCTTCCGCCATGCCGAAGACCTGCATCAGCTTGCAGCCGAGGGCGGGTTCCAGGCGGCGGGCGGCCGATTCGCTGTACTT
>NZ_JBQOUX010000274.1:0-442 GCF_052216785.1 Streptomyces sp. JW3
ACATCCAGCACCGACGCGTCGAAACTGAACGACGCGAACTGCAACGTCACCTCACCCGGACCCGCACCCAGCACCGGACCCATCGCCGCCACCAGATTCGCCACACCCCCATGCGCGACCGCCACCCCCTTCGGCCGACCCGTCGACCCCGACGTATAAATCACATACGCCAAACGATCCGCGTCAAAGGACACATCGAGTCGCTCACCGGACTCGGCGGCAATCGACACGGAGGCGTCGGCCAGCCAGTCCTGGTCGATCACCGGCGCGGCCTCACTGGAGGCGACCATGAACGCCAGCCGGTCCGCCGGGTACTCCGGGTCCAGCGGCACGTACGCCGCCCCGGCCTTCCACACCCCGAGCATCGCCACGACCATGTCGACGCCACGAGGCAGCCGCAGCCCCACCCGCGACTCAGTGCCGACACCCTGGCCACGCAGGA
>NZ_JBQOUX010000275.1:0-431 GCF_052216785.1 Streptomyces sp. JW3
GTGCCGGTGGGTGTGTCGGTGGGGTTGTTGGGGGGTGTGCCGGCGGCGTTTCGTGCGGGTGTTGAGGATGTGTTGCTGGCGGGTTTGGTGGGGGCGGTGTCGGAGTGGTCGGCGGCTGGTGGCGGGGAGTCGTCGGGTTTTCTGGTGGATGTGGAGGGGCATGGGCGGGTGCCGTTGGGTGACGGTGGTGATCTGTCGCGGACGGTGGGCTGGTTTACGGGTGTGCGTCCGGTGCGGGTGGACGCGGGTGGTGTTGACGGTGGCGCGGTCCGGTCTGGTGGTGGGGCTGCGGGGGTGCTGGTCAAGCGGGTCAAGGAGCAGGTGCGGGCGGTTCCCGGGGACGGTCTGGGTTTCGGGGTGCTGCGGTATCTGAACGAGGAGACGGCGGGGGTACTGGCGGGACTGCCGACCCCACAGATCGGCTTCAACTA
>NZ_JBQOUX010000276.1:0-422 GCF_052216785.1 Streptomyces sp. JW3
GGGTAGATGTCCTGGTACTTCTTCGGCGGGTTCTCGGCGTAGGCGATCGAGCCGTCGGCGCGGTGGTGGAACCACTCGGGGTGCTTGTGCACCCACGGGTGGTCGGGCGAGCACTGGAGGGCGAAGTCGAGGGCGATCTCCAGGCCGAGTTCCCGTGCCTCGGCCACGAACAGGTCGAAGTCCTCGATGGTGCCCAGGTCCGGGTGGACGGCGTCGTGCCCGCCCTCCGGGGAGCCGATCGCCCAGGGCACCCCCACATCGTCCGGCCCGGCGGAGAGCGTGTTGTTGGGGCCCTTGCGGTGGGCGGTGCCGATGGGGTGGACCGGCGGCAGGTAGACGACGTCGAAGCCCATCGCGGCGATGGCCGGCAGCCGCCGGGCGGCGGTGCGGAAGGTGCCGTGCGGACGCTCCGGCGTGCCCTC
>NZ_JBQOUX010000277.1:0-408 GCF_052216785.1 Streptomyces sp. JW3
CTCCAACAACCAGCCCTCCTGGATCGGCGACGGCTGGGAGTACAACGCGGGCTCCATCACCCGCACGTACACCTCCTGCCGCGACGACATGACCGACGGCAACAACAAGAAGAAGACCAGCGACCTCTGCTTCGGCTCCTACAACGCCACCCTCACCCTCGGCGGCACCACCACCGAACTCGTCCTGCCCGACAAGGCCAACCCGTACGGCGACGCCTGGGTCACCGCCAGCGGCGACGGCTCCCGCGTCGAACTCCTCAAGGACACCGCCCTCGGCAACGGCGACGCCGACGGCGAGTACTGGAAGGTCACCACCCGCGACGGCACCCAGTACTACTTCGGCAAGCACAAGCTGGACGACGACGCGGCGAGCGGCGACCCGGTGACCAACTCGGTGCTGACCGTGCC
>NZ_JBQOUX010000278.1:0-389 GCF_052216785.1 Streptomyces sp. JW3
GCGATGATGCGCACCCTCGCCCAGATCGGCTTCCAGCAGTCGTACACGTACTTCACCTGGCGCAACACCAAACAGGAACTGACCGAGTACCTCACCGAACTGTCCGGGGAGGCCGCCGCCTGGATGCGGCCGAACTTCTTCGCCAACACCCCCGACATCCTGCACGCCTACCTCCAGCACGGCGGCCGCCCCGCCTTCGAGACCCGCGCCGTGCTCGCCGCCACCCTCTCCCCCACCTGGGGCATCTACAGCGGCTACGAACTGTGCGAGAACACCCCCCTGCGGGAGGGCAGCGAGGAGTACCTCGACTCGGAGAAGTACCAGCTCAAACCACGCGACTGGGACGCCGCCGCCCGCGAGGGCCGCACCCTCGCCCCGCTCATCACCCG
>NZ_JBQOUX010000279.1:0-368 GCF_052216785.1 Streptomyces sp. JW3
AGGGTGGGCAGCTTGGTGCCGGGACCCATCGAGCCGAGCACCCAGCGCTGCCGGCCGTCCCTCGCGGCGAACTCGTCGGCCACCTCACGGGCCACCCGGGCACCCGCCTCCGACAGCTCATGCACCCGGTGCGCGATGTCGTACTCACCCAGCGCGGAGTGGTTGGCGCCGAAGGTGTTGGTCTCCACGCAGTCCACACCGACCGCGAAGTACTCCTCGTGCACGGAGCGCACGATGTCGGGCCGGGTCACGCTCAGCACCTCGTTGCAGCCCTCCAGCTGCTGGAAATCCTCCAGCGTGGGGTTCTGCGCCTGGAGCATGGTGCCCATCGCACCGTCGGCGACCACCACACGGGTGGCGAGCGCCTC
>NZ_JBQOUX010000027.1:0-78712 GCF_052216785.1 Streptomyces sp. JW3
CTTCTTCTGTCCCGGAAAGCGGGACAGAAGAAGGACGCCCGCCCCGCGGCCTCTCCACGATGTCCCGCACCGCGCCGCGCGCCCGCCGGCGCCGAGTGTTCGGAGAGCCGCATGCGCCTGTCGCCGTCCGCACCACCCTCCCAAGACCCCCCGCCGGGGACGGAGACCCGCTCGTATCCCGCGGTGGTCGTGCTCTGCATGGCCGTCACCGTCATCGAGGGCTTCAACCTCATCGTCTTCGGGTCCGTCGTCCCGCTGCTGCTGAAGGACGACAGCCTCGGGGTCACCGACCAGGAGACCGGACTGATCGGCGGCCTGGTCTACGTCGGTGCCCTGCTCGGGTCCGCGCTGGCCCCCGTGGTCGCCGAACGCACCGGGCGGAAACGGGTGCTGGTGCTGGCGGTCGGCGTGTTCGCGCTGGGGGCGGCGCTGACCGGGCTGTCCGTCGGCGCCGGCCTGCTGGCCGTCGCCCGGCTGGTGACCGGGGCGGGCGTCGGCGGCGCGCTCACCACGGCGATGACCGTCGCCCGCAACTGCGCCCCCGCGCGGCGCGCCTCGCTGGTCGTGGCCGTCACCATGGCCGGCATCCCGCTGGGCGGAGTGGCCGCCTCCCTCCTCGCGGTCCCGGTGCTGCCGGCCCTCGGCTGGCGGCCGATGTTCTTCGCCGGCGCGGCGGCGGGCCTCGCCGTGCTGGTGGCCGTGCTCCTGACGCGGATCCCGGCGGACACCCCGCAGGAGCGCGCGGCCCGCACCTGGACCGGCCGGCAGAAACTCGTCGCCCTGTTCGCCGGACGGGGAGGCGTCGTCGCCGCCGTGGTGGCGGCCGCCGCCGTCACCAACATGGTGGCCTGGCAGGGCCTCAACGTCTGGGCCGCGGACGCCATGACCGACCTCGGGTACTCGCTGCGCGCCGCCCTGCTGCTGACGTTCACCCTCACCGGCGCCGCCGTCGTGGGCTCGTTCGGCGGTGCCTGGGCGGCGGACCGGTACGGCCCGGCCCGGGTGGCGGTGGGCACCGGGGTGTGCACGGTGCTCGGTCTCGCCGGGGCCGTCGCCCTGCCGGTCACCCCGGTGACGACCGTGCTGTGCGTGTCGCTGATGGGGATCGGCGGCCACACCACCATGAACCTCGTGCACACCACGGCGTCCGGCATCTACCCGCTGCCGGTGCGGGCGGCGGCCCTGGGCTGGTCCAACGGCACCTCCTGCGTCGGGGCGTTCCTCGGCCCCACCCTCGGCGGCACGGCGATCGCCGCGGGCGGCGCGGACGGGCTGTTCCTCACCTTCGGCGGCGCCGCGGCGCTCTGCCTCGCCGCGGTCACCGGCCTGTTCCTGGCCGACCGGGCCTGCGAACCCGGCGTGTTCCGCAGCCCGCCGGACGCCGGCCGGCGGCGGCCCGACGGCGGTACGCCGGTGCCCGCCGCCCGGGAGGCCGGCGCACCGGGCGTGTGAAGCTGCGCCGCGCGCCTGGCCGGTGTTCCGTTCAGGTGTGGGGCAGCGGCCGTTGGTCGCGCTCGGGGGCTGGGTTGCCCGTCCGGGGGCCGGAGTGCCGGGCGTGTGAGGCTGCCCCGCGCGCCCGGCCGGTGCTGCGTTCAGGAGCGGGGCAGCGGCCGTTGGTCGCGCTCGGGGGCTGGGTTGCCCGTCCGGGGGCCGGTGTGCCGGGCGTGTGAAGCTGGCCCGCGTACTCGGCCGGGTGCTGCGTTCAGGAGCGGGGCACCGGCCGTTCGGCGCGCCCGGCGGTCGGCCGGTGCCGGCACTGCCGCAGCGCCGCCTCGGTGTCGATGACCGGGTTGAGGCGCTTCAGGCACCGGACGGCGAGCTCCGCCTTGCCGCGGAACCGGCAGGTGGGCATCACCACCGCCACGGCCTGAAGAGCACCGGTCGGTCCGCGCATGCCGGTGGCGACCGCGCAGATGCCGAGGTCGTGCTCCTCGATGTCGATCGCGATGCCCGAGCGGCGCGTCTCGTCGAGGCCGGCCAGGACCGCCGCCCGGTCGGTCACGGTCCGCTCCGTGTACCGCTCCAGCCGCCGCGGCAGCAGCCGCTCCACCCGGTCGTCGGGCAACTGGGCCAGCAGCGCCCAGCCGATGCAACTGGCGTGCAGGGAGAAGCTCCGGCCGACCTTGGTGACCCCCTTCAGCCGCTCCGCGGAGGCGATCTGGTCGGCGACCACGACCTCGCGCCCGCTGAAGACGGCCAGCTCCACGTTCTCGTTCACCTCCCGTGCCAGGGAGGCGAGCCGGCCCCGGTTGGCCGCCAGCAGCCCCAGGTGCGCGTTCATCCCGAACTTCAGCAGACCGGGCCCCAGCACGTACCCCGGCCCCTCGGCCGCGCCGACGACGTACAGCTCGTGTTCGAGGGCCTGGATCAGCCGGTGCACGGTGGAACGCGGCAGGCCGGTGCGGGCCGCGAGCTCGCTCAGGGTGAGCGGGCCGCGGCTCTCGGCCAGGACGTCGAGAACGGTGGTGGCCCGGCCGATGTCCGTCATCCCCGGCCCTCCGTCCAGGTCCGGGTGACGGTCAGAGCGGCCACCTCCCACTCCGGCTCCCGCACCACCATCTCGTACTCACCCAGGGTGTGCGGGCGGGGCACCGGATCGAGCAGCCACCTCGTGTAGTGGGCGCGCGCCACCCAGATCCCCGCCCGGCCCTGCTCCAGCACGACCAGGTTGGACACGTCGTGGCGGTGCGGTACGGGGGAGGCCCACAGCCGGGTGAAGAACGCGCGGGCCCCGGCGGGCTCCTCATAGCCGTCGGCGGGGAACCGCACCCGCGCCCGGCCCAGCAGCGCGACGGCGGCCGGCACGTCCTTGCGGTCGGCGAGGTCGGTGTAGGTGTGCAGCAGGTTGGCGATCAGGTGCCGGGCGGTCGCCGCCGGCGTGGGCGCGGTCATCGGCGCGCCCGCTGCCACTGGCGCACGTACGCCCGCCCGTAGTCGTTGCCGTGCGGGGTGCGCAGCACCGTGTGGACGTGGAACGGGCGCGGCGTGTCGTAGTCGAGGAAGACACCGCAGTGGTGGTCCAGTTCGGCGATGAGCACGGGGGACTGGACGCGGTAGTAGAAGACGTCACCGGGCTGGTGGCCGCCGATCCAGCAGAACCAGGTCTCGTCGAGACGCTCGCGGATCTCACGCAGCCGGGCGGCCCGCGGCCCCTCGGGAAGCGGCAGCACGAACTCCCGGGCGATGCGCATGACCAGCTCGCGCGCCCCGTCCGAGAGACCGTCGGCCCGTACCCCCTCGAAGGGGATGCGCCGGTTGTCCTGGAAGGCGCCGGCGAGATGCCGCTCGTCACCGGGGTGCACCCGGCCCGGCGGCATCGCCGGGTCCACCATCCGCCGGTACACCGTGGCGGCCTGCCGCTGACCGGGGGTGAGGGCGGCCATCAGCTCCGTCCCCAGGGAGATCCGCTCGGTGAAGGCGGACAGCCCGGCGTGCGGGCCCGCGTCGATCTCGCCCGGCTCGGCGCCCAGGAACAGCGGGCTGAGCACCATGCGGCCCTCGACCACCAGGCAGCTCAGCGCGCAGTGATGGCCGAAGAGCTGCCAGCCCCAGGGCGCCCGTGGGTCCGGGTCGCCGTAGAGCGCGATGTGGTAGCTGAACTCGTTGAGGAGGGTCTCGAGACCGACCACCTCGCCGAGGAAGCCGTTGATCAGCATCATGCCGTGCGCCAGCTCGTACCCCTCGGGGCTGAGCGAGGACGCCATCAGGGCGAGTGCCTTCGACCGCACCTCGGCGGACTGGAACTCCAGGCGCAGACCGGTGTCGAACTGCATGAACTCCGGGTTGGCCCAGGTCTGCCACTCGGGGGCGTCGACCGCGTGCCGGATCCGGCGCCGGCCCTCGTCGTCGAGCGCGCCGAGCAGCTCCCGGGCCGCGGCCACCATGGCGGCCACCGGTGCCTCCTCCCCGGCCCGGGCGGGTGCGAAGGGGTGCACCTCTGCCCGCAGGGTGCCGTCCTCGGTGATGCCCCGGAACTCGTCGAGGTACAGCGGCCGCCAGCCTTCGACCAGGCCCCCGGTGAAGGTGCCCGGCCGCTGGGCGAACTCCCGGTAGGTGTAGGGGTCCATGCCCTTCAGCTCGGCGATGCGCGGATGGTCCGGCGGATACAGGTACCGGCGGAACTCGGCGGCAGACATGGGCGGCCCTTCCCGTGGTCAGACAGTGGTGTTGTGCCGGGCGACCGCGGCGCGCACGGCCGTCTCGTCCCCGGCGGCGATGGCGTCGACCAGCTCGGCGTGGATGGCGAGCCGCCCGGCGCGGTACGCGGAGAACGCCGGCTCGCTGTCGGCCGGCCGGGACGTCGTACCGCTGAGATGACCGAGCGTCCCGGTGTAGACGGCGGCGGCCATCCGGTTGGGGCAGACGGCGGCGATCCGCTCGTGCAGCGCCCAGTTGGCCCGCAGGAACCCGTCCCAGTCGGCCGCGGCACGCATCCGCTCCAGGTGGACGCGCAACTCCGCGACGTCCGCGTCGGTGCGGCAGCGGGCGGCGCCGACGTCGACGAGGACCTCCAGATGATCGCGGAGTTCGATGGCGTCCGCGACGGTGGCGGGCTGGTCCTGGACGTCGAGCAGGGTGTGGCGCAGCCGCACCACCGGCCCCCGGTCGGCGACGAAGAGCCCGCCGCCGCGCCCGGGGCGGATCTCCAGCACCCCGCGGTCCCGCAACAGCCGGACCGCCTCGCTGACCGTGGAGTACGCGAAGCCGGTCTCCGCGCGCAGCGAGTCCAGGGTGCCCACCGGAGCACCGGCCGGCAGACCGCCGGCCCGGATCCGGGCGTCCAGCGCCTCGGCCAGCCGCTCCGCGCGGGTCCGCGCACCCTGGGAACGGATTCCGAGGGGGGCCGGCCGGCGCTCGTCCCGGGGCCCGGAGCCTTGTCCACCGTCGTTGGTCTGAGGCATAGTCGCCATCGAAGCATAAACCTCCGAACCTTTAAAGGGTTTGGTTCTCGGGAAGGGCACAGCGGATGCGCGTAGTGGGAATCCGGGGACGGGACGGGCGGGTCGACGTCGGGGAACTGTCCGCCGACGGGCGTGAGGTGCGGGTGCTGGCGGCCCTGGACGACTTCTGGGCCGACGCGGCCGGTCATCTCGGCCGCGCGAACGACGACGGGCCCCTCGTCGCGGTGACCCGGGCGGACCTGGTGCCGCCGGTGCTGCCGGACGCCCGGGTGATCTGCGTCGGCCTCAACTACCTCAAGCACGTCGCCGAAGGCTCGTTCCGCGAACAGGAACTCCCCGAGTACCCGACCCTGTTCGCCCGCTGGACCCGCTCCCTCACCGTGGACGGCGCCGAAGTACCGGTGCCCTCCGGCGAGGACGGGCTCGACTGGGAGGGCGAGATCGTCGCCTGGGTCGGCGCGCCGCTCGTGGACGCCTCACCCGAACAGGCACTGGCCGCGGTGGTCGGCTACTCGGCCTTCAACGACCTCACCTCCCGGCGCGCGCAGAAACTCACCTCGCAGTGGATCCTCGGCAAGAACGGCGACCGGTCCGGGCCGCTCGGCCCGCTGGTCCCCGCCGCCGAGGTGGGCGACCTGCGCGACGGACTGCGGGTGCGCACCTACGTCAACGGCGAGACCGTCCAGGACGGCAGCACCGCCGAGATGGTCTACGGCGTCGGCGACACCCTCGCCCACATCTCCCGCACCCTCACCCTGCGGCCGGGCGACCTGCTCGCCACCGGCACCCCCTCGGGCGTCGGCTACGCCCGGACCCCGCCCTGGCTGCTCCAGCCGGGCGACGTCGTCGAGGTGGACGTGGAGCGCGTCGGCAGCGTCCGCAACACCGTGGTCTCCAACGCGGCACGCCGGACCGCCGCGCACGGCTGACACTCCGCCGGGCACGGTGATGCGTCACTGCCCGCCGGTCCAGCGGCGATGGGCGGCCGGGTCGACGTTGCCGCCGCACACGACGGTCGCCACGTGCCGGCCCGCGAAGCGGTCCCGGTCCTCCAGGACCGCCGCGACGCCGAGCGCGGCCGAGGGTTCGGCGACGAGACCCGCGTGGTCCAGGAGCAGCCGCATCCCGGCGACGATCGACGCCTCCGTGACCAGTACGGCGTCGTCGGCGACCACGAGCAGGTCGGCCAGGACGGCCGGAATGGGACACCGGCCGGCCACGCCGTCGGCGATGGTGCGGGTGGCGCCGGTCGTCACGACCCGCCGCTCGCGCCAGGAGAGGGTCAGCGCCGGCGCGCCCAGCGGCTGGACGCAGATCACCTCGACGCCCGGCGCCATCTCCTTCAGTACGTGTCCGATCCCGGTGGCCAGCGCCCCGCCGCCCAGAGCGATCAGGACGGCGTCGAACGACGGCGCCGCCGCCGCCAGTTCCAGGCCGATGGTCGCCGCGCCCTCGCAGGTCTCCAGGTCCAGGCTGTCCTCCAGCAGCCGGATGCCGTCGGTCCGCGCGATGGCCGCCGCCCGCTCCCGGGCCGTCTCGTGGTCGCCGTCCACCAGCTCCAGCCGGGCGCCCAGCGCGCGCATACGGTCCAGCTTGGCCGCGGTCGCGAAACGCGAAGCCACCACGCTCACGTCGAGCCCCCGCGCGCGCCCGGACCAGGCCAGCGCCTGGCCGAGGTTGCCCGCGCTGGCGCACACCACGGCGCTCCGGCCCTGGCCGGCGAGCCGGGCCGCGGCCACCTCGGTGCCGCGGGCCTTGAAACTGCGCACCGGATTCGCCGTCTCGAGCTTGACGCTCACCGCGCACCCCAGCGCGGGCTCCAGCGCCTCGCAGCGGTACAGCGGAGTGTCCCGGAAGACCGGCGCGATCAGCCGGCGCGCGGCGCGGATCCGGGCGGTGTCGAGACGCGTCTTCGGCATGGCACGGCAGCGTAGCGGCCGCCGGGTTCAGCCCTCGGGGCTGATGAGCAGGAGGGCGATGTCGTCGCCGGGGGTGGGGGCGTGCCGCACCAGCGAGTCGGCCATCACGTCCAGGTCGGTGGGATCGGCCTGTTCCAGCAGTCCGGCCAGGGCCTCGGTCGCGTCGTCGGGGTCGACCCCCGGAGCCTCGACGAGTCCGTCGGTGTACAGGGCGAGCACGCAGCCCGGCGGCAGGGCGAATTCCCGGGTCGGGTACAGGGAGTCGGGCTCGACCCCGAGCAGCAGACCCGGGGGCACCCGCAGGAGTTCGGTGTGTCCGTCGGCGCGGCGCAGCAGCGGCGGCGGGTGCCCGGCGGTGGCCAGGCAGGCCCGGTGCGCGGCGAGGTCCAGGTGGACGTAGACACAGCTGGTGAACAGGCCCGGGTCGAGGTCGGTGAGCAGCCGGTTGGTGCCCGCCAGCACACTGTCGGGGGAGGCGCCCACGGTGGCGTGGGCGTGCACGGCGGTGCGGACCTGCCCCATGAGGGCGGCGGCGTCGACGTTGTGGCCCTGCACATCGCCGATGGTGGCGCCGGCGGTGCGCGCGTCGAGCCGGATCAGGTCGTAGAAGTCGCCGCCGACGCCCAGCCCCCGGGCGGCCGGAAGGTAGCGGGCGGCGACCCGGAGGCCGGGGACGCGGGGCAGGGTGTGCGGCAGCAGGCCGGACTGGAGGCGGTGGGCGAGGCGGTGTTTGGCGTCGTAGAGCCGGGCGCGGTCCAGGGCCTGGCCGACCAGCCCGGCCAGCGACATCAGCACCGCGCGTTCGCCGGGCGGGAAGACGCGGGGCCGCCGGTAGGCGAGGAGGAGGGAACCGATGGGACGGCCGGACGCGATCAGCGGGAGGAAGGCCCACGACGCCATCCCGTCCTCGTGCACGGTGCCCGGGTAGGGCTCGCGCAGTTCCGCGAAGCTCGCGAAGAACTCCGGCACCCCGGTGGCCAGCACCCGGGCGCCGGGGATGTCCGCGCCCAGCGCAACGGCGTCGAAGCGGTCCACCACGCCGGGACGGTAGCCGCGGTGCCCGAGGATCCGCAGCCGTCCCTCCTCGGCGGTCATCAGCACCATCGCCTGCGCGCCCAGCGCGGGCAGCAACTGGTCGGCGGTCTGCGCGACCACGTCCTGCACCCCGACGGCCTCGGTGAGGGTGGAGGCCAGATGCATCAGGTGGTACAGCACGGTGGCCCGGCTGGGACCCGCGGTCGTCACCGGCCGCGACGCGGCGACGTCCGGCGCCGGAGCGCCGCGGGTGATGCGGACGCTGATGCCGGAAGGATCCGGGTACAGCTCGAAGGACAGCCAGGCATCGGGCGGGCGCAGGGCGGTGAACGCCTGCGGCCGGCGGCTGACCAGCGCGGCCCGGTAGCGGTCCTCCACCTGGGGGACGTCCATCCACGGCAGCGCCTCCCAGGGCAGGGCGCCGACCAGATCGGCGGGATCGCCGCCGAGGAGTTCGGCGGCGGCCGGGGTGATGAAGGTGATCCGGCCCTGGATGTCCAGCGCGCAGGATCCGCCCGGCAGCCGGTCGAGGAAGGCCGCGACGGCGGCGGCCTCGGCGGGGGAGGGGACGCGCCCGGCCGGTGGCGGCACGATCCTCGGCGGGTCGGCGGGCAGCAGCGGCTCACCGCGGTCCGCGGCCTGCCGCAGCAGCTCCCCCAGGCGGTGGCTGCCGGCCCGGACGGCGGCCCGCTCGGCCCGGCTCAGCCGCGGCGCGTGGTCCCCGGACCAGAGCAGCACCAGCCCGCCCTGGATCTCGTCACCGGCGACGACCGGAGTGGCGGCCAGCGCGAACTCGTACGGCAGGACGAGCGCGGGCCGGGGGTAGCGGCGCGCCATCTCCTCCTGACCGCCGAGCCACACCAGACGCCGTTCGCGTACCGCGTCCGCCACCGGCATCGGGTCGGTCAGCGCCACCCGGCGCCACGGAGCCGTGATCTCACGCGGCGCCCCCGCCACCAGCGCCAGCCACAGCGCCGCCCCGTCCGGGGGCAGCACGTACAGCAGCCCGCCGTACGCGCCGCTTCCCTGGAGCACGGCCGTCAACGCCTCGTCCATCAGTTCCCCACCCGCACCCGCACCTGCGGCGGGGCATCGGTCCGGGCGACGGCCGGGGCCGTCCGCACGCCGCGCACGACAGCCCGGTGGCCCCGCGCCCGCCACCGTCCCCGCCGGTGCGCCGGACGGCGACAGCGGCCGTCCGGTCCGGCCGACTCTGGCGGGGCCGCACCGCACCAGCCGCACCGAACATCGCCCATACGCGCACATTACGCCCGAATCGCCAGGGTGGCGCCCCGGGACGGCGCGGGCGGCGGACCCGCCCGGCACTCAGCGCGGAGGGCCCGCCGGCCGGCCCGCCGCCCATTCCGCCCGCAGCATCCCGAAGAGCACCCGGTCATGGCGCTCGCCCTGCACCAGAACCGCCGACCGGCGCCGGCCCTCCTCGCGGAAACCCGCCTTGGCGAAGGCGCGCACGGCACGCTCGTTCCCGCTCCAGGTGTCGAGTTCCAGCCGGTGCAGTCCGTACGCGCCGAACAGATGATCTACGAGCAGCCGCACCGTCTCACCGCCGTGACCGCGCCCCCAGAACTCCCGCTCTCCGATGGTGACCCCGAGCGTGGCCACCCCGGCGTACGGATCGAGATCCCGGTAGTCGGCCATGCCGATGACCGTGCCGCCGGCCAGATCCTCGACCGTGAGGACCGCCGACTCCCGCGGCGGCAGCCGCAGCATGGTGTCGAAGGCCAGGCCGATCGCCTCCGCCGTGACCGGCCCGAAACACGGGTCACCGGCCGCCGCCCAGCGCACCACCTCCGGATCGTTGCGCCACCGCAGGTGGTGCTCGGCGTCCTGGGGGCGCAGCGCCCGCAGCCTGACAAGTTTTCCTTCCAGCATCCGGCAACCCTACGCCGGAAACGCGGTCGTCCCCGCACTTCTCACCACAGGAGAAGGAAGCCTAAAGTGAAGGAAAAGATCCGAGTATCGAGTCTTCGCGCATTCCCCGACCGGTGAGAGGCGCGTCATGGATCCCTGGCTGATCTGGCTGATCGTCGCGGCGGTTCTGGTCGTCGTGGAGATCTTTACGCTCACCGCCGCACTCGGAATGCTGGGTGCGGCCGCGTTGGTCACCGCCGGACTCGCGGCGATCGGGCTGCCGCTGCCTTTCCAGTTCCTGGCATTCGGCGTCCTCGCCGCCACCAGCCTGTTGTTCGTCCGCCCCGTCGCACTGCGCCACATCGCCCAGCCGCAGGTGGCCCGCTTCGGCACCGACGCGTTGGTCGGCAAACCCGCCCAGGTCCTTTCGGAAGTGACGGGCGCGGCCGGCCGGGTGCGTATCGACGGTGAGGAGTGGACGGCCCGCTCCTATGACGAAACCCTGGTGATCGCGGCCGGCGCGACCGTCGACGTCATCGAGATCAGAGGCGCCACGGCGCTCGTCTACCCCCGGGACTGAAACGATGGATATCTCAGCTGCTCTCATCGCCGGCCTGATTGTCGCCGTCATCGTGATCTTCACTCTGGTCCGGGCGGTCCGTATCGTGCCGCAGGCGAGAGCGCGCAATGTCGAGCGGCTCGGCCGTTATCACCGGACCCTGACTCCCGGGCTCAGCGTCGTCATTCCCTATATCGACCGGGTGCACCCGTTGATCGATCTGCGGGAACAGGTCGTGTCCTTCAAACCGCAGCCGGTCATCACCGAGGACAACCTGGTCGTCGAGATCGACACCGTCCTGTATTTCCAGGTCACCGATCCCCGGGCGGCGTTCTACGAGATCGCCAATTTCCTCCAGGGCGTCGAGCAGCTCACCGTCACCACTTTGCGCAATGTCGTCGGATCCATGGACCTGGAGAAAACGCTCACCTCGCGGGACACGATCAACAGCCAGCTGCGGGGCGTCCTGGACGAGGCCACGGGCAAGTGGGGGCTGCGGGTCAACCGGGTGGAGATCAAGGCCATCGACCCGCCGCAGTCCATCAAGGACGCGATGCAGAAGCAGATGCGGGCCGAGCGGGACAAGCGGGCCGCGATCCTCGGCGCCGAGGGGCAGCGCCAGTCGCAGATCCTCACGGCCGAGGGCGACAAGCAGGCCGCGGTGCTGCGGGCGGAGGGCAACCGGACGGCCGCGATCCTCCAGGCCGAGGGCCAGTCCCGGGCCATCGACGAGGTGTTCCAGGCCGTGCACCGCAACGACCCCGACCCGAAGCTCCTCGCCTACCAGTACCTCCAGGCCCTGCCGCAGCTCGCCCAGGGTCAGGGCAACAACTTCTGGGTGATCCCCAGCGAGATCACCTCCGCGCTGCAAGGGGTGTCCCGGGCCTTCAGCGAGGTGCTGCCGCCGTCCCCGGCCACCCGTGACAAGCCGGCCGACGGCGACATGTCCGCCCAGGCCGCGGACGACACGGCGCGGGCGGCCGAAGCCGCCGCCGAGGCCCTCGCCGACGCGGCCAAGGCAGACGGCACCGCCCCGGCACAACCGTTCCCCTCCGGTCGCCCCCAGACGTGACGACTCCCGCACGGGCCGGCGCGACCGTCCCACCGGACGCCGGTGTCCTTCGAGGCCGATGACTCCCGCACCGGCCGGCGCGCACCCCGCCGAGACCGCGCACACCGTCCCGGCACACGCCGCGCACGGTCACCTCGCACGGGCGCGGTGACCCGCCCCGGCATCGACGCCGCGCTGACCGGGGTCAGCGCGGCGTCAGCCGGTAGAACGCGCCGGCGGTGTCCGCGAGGACCGCCTGCCGGTCCGCCTCGGGCAGCGGGGCGAGGAACTCCTCGACCGTCGCGGCCCACCGCTGCCAGCCGCCCGCGAGCACGCAGACCGGCCAGTCGGAGCCGAACATCAGACGCCGCGGCCCGAACGCCGACAACAGGACCTCCCAGGCCGGCCGGATGTCCTCGGCGGTCCACCGGTCGTGGTCCGCCTCGGTCACCAGGCCGGACACCTTGCAGGTCACCTGCGGACACGCGGCGAGCCGGCGGATGCCGTCGCCCCACGCGCGCAGCCCGGCGCCGGAGCGCAGATCCGGCTTGCCGGCATGGTCCAGGACGAGCGGGAGACCGGGGAACCGCTCCGCCAGCCGCAGCACGCTCGGCAGCTGAGCGGCGCGGACCAGCACGTCGTAGGCGAGCCCCCGGTCCCGGACGGCGGCCAGGCCGTTCGCCACGTCCGGGCGGTGCAGCCAGCCGGGATCCGGCTCGTCCTGCACGAGGTGCCGGATCGAGCGCAGCCGGTCGCCGCCGGGTGCGGCGAGGAGTGCGTCGAGGTCGTCCCGCACGGTCGGCGCGGTGAGATCGACCCAGCCGACGACCGCGCCGACCAGCGGGTTTCGTTCCGCGAGGGCCAGCAGCTCCACCGTCTCGGCGACCGAGGCGACGCACTGCACGAGGACGGTACGGGTCAGCGGGCGGCCGGCGAGCCCCCGGCGCGCGGCGGTGCGCAGACCGTCCAGGCCGAACGAGCGGCGGATCGGGGCGTGTTCCGGCGCGTCCAGCCAGGGCTGCGGGCGCCGGGACAGGTCCCAGACGTGGTGGTGGGCGTCGACGAGGACGGTACTGCGGGCGGACATGTGTGCTCCTGTGGGAGAGGGCGAGCAGGTGCCGGAGACGCCGCGTCCACTACCCGGCCACCGGCCGCCCATGTTGCGGGCATGTGTCCCGTGTAAACACCTGGTTCCCAGTTGCCGTGAAGTCTTCCGGCTGAAAACGATCGGCCGTACGTTCGCTTCATCAGATGGTCTGACCATCACACCCATCACAATCCCATGGTCGGAGGACCGGCGTTGGACGGTTTTGACGCGTTCGTGCGTCAGTCGATCAGTGTGAGCAGTGAGATCGTCGCCCACATCGAGACGCTGATCAGCAACGGCACCCTGACACCCGGCACCAAGCTCCCGCCGGAACGCGAGCTGGCACGGGTGCTCAAGGTCTCGCGCGCCTCGCTGCGCGAGGCGATGCACGAGCTGGAGGCCAAGCGGGTCGTCGAGCGCCGGCCCGGCCGGGGCACCATCGTCCTGGAGGCACCCGCCCACGTCCGCGTCATGTACGAGGAGATGTCGGAGTCCGAGCGCACGCTGCGCGATGTCGCGGAGCTGCGCGAGACGATCGAGCCGAAGTTCGCGCAACTGGCCGCGGAACGGGCCACCCGGGCCAGTCTCTACGCCCTGGAGCGCGTCCTTGAGACCAGCGCCCGCGAGCTGTCGCAGGAGCAGTCGCTCCAGGCCGACATCACCTTCCACATGCTGCTGGCCCAGGCCTCGCAGAACCCCCTGATGGTGGCCCTCAACTCACTCTCCAACCGCTGGACCGAGTCGGTGCGCGCCTTCTCCCACGGCGACGCCGCGGCCCGGCGCTCCTCGCACCACGGCCACCGTCTCATCCTCGACGCAGTACGGAGCGGCAAGGGCGCCGCGGCCCGGGACGCGATGCTGGCGCACCTCGCCGACGTCGCGGTTCTCACGAAGAGCAGCCTGCCTTCGTTCTGATCCGGCTTCACCGGCCATTCCCGTGAAAGAGCACCTCATGACATCGAAGTTCCCGCGCGGGCGCGCCCGCCTGCCCCGCACCGCGACCGCCGCCGCGGCCGCCCTGCTGGCCCTGGTCGCGGTCTCCGCCTGCGGCTCCGGCGCCGGCTCCTCGTCCGCCGCCGCGAGCGGCGCCACCGCGTTCAAGGTGGTGCTGCCCTGGTACGCCGACGCCGAGGGCGGCGGCTTCTTCGCCGCCAAGTCCGAGGGGCTGTACGACGACAAGAAGCTCGACGTCACCCTCCAGTCCGGCGGACCGCAGGTTTCGGCCACTCAGCTCGTCGCCGCCGGACGGGCCCAGATCGGCTTCGCCGACGCCGCCGGGGTCGTCCAGGCCCAGCAGCAGGGCATCCCGATCGTCGCGATCGGCGCCCTCTACCAGAACAACCCGGTCGGCGTGATGGTGCACGCGGACACCGGCATCACCTCCTTCGACCAGATGGACGGCAAGACCTGGGTCACCCAGACCGGTCAGCTCGGCCCGGAATGGGTGAAGAAGAAGACCGGCATCGACTTCACCACGCAGGTCTACCAGGGCTCCATCGCCAACTTCCTGAAGAAGGACGGCCTGGTCCAGCAGGGCTGGCCGACCAACGAGGCCTACCAGGCCCAGAAGTCCGGCGTGAAGGTCAACTTCGTCCCGTTCTCGGACTCCGGCTACAACCCCTACAACGACGTCTTCTTCACCTCCGAGTCCTACCTCAAGAGCCACCGCGAGGAGCTGACGGCGTTCCTCGCGGCGAGCATGCAGGGCTGGCAGGACTACATGGGCGACGTGAGCGTGGCCAAGACCGCCAACGCCGCCATCCTCAAGGCCAACGACCAGCAGACCAGCCAGAGCGTCTGGTACGCCTGGGACAAGCAGCGCGAGTACGTCGTCGCCGGCGACGGCGAGCAGCGGCTCGGCGCGATGACGGCCGCCCGCTGGAACACCCTCATCAGCCAGATGAAGCAGCTCGGCCAGCTCAAGACCACCCCGAAGGCGTCCGACCTCTACGACGCCTCGCTGCTGCCGAAGGTCGCCGCGCCGTCCGCGCTGCCCGCCGCGCCGGACGGCTCCTACTGAGCGGGCGCGGACATCCGGAAGGAGTGACCCACATGAGCACAGCCCCCCCTCGAAACCCCCGCCACCGGCCTCGGCCCGCTGGTCGACTTCACCGGCGCCGACAAGGTCTACGGCAGTGGCTTCCGGGCCCTGGCCCCCATCGACCTGCGGCTGCCGCGCGCCGAGATCACCGTGCTGGTCGGCCCCTCCGGCTGCGGCAAGTCCACCCTGCTGCGGATGGCGGCCGGCCTGACCACCCCGACCAGCGGCACCATGACCCGCCGTACCGAACGGATGTCGTACGTCTTCCAGGACCCGACGCTGCTGGCGTGGCGGTCGATCCGGGCCAACGTCGAGCTGGTCGCCAAGCTCCAGGGCGTGCCGAAGGCCGAGCGCCGGGAGCGGGCCCGCAAGGCGATCGACCTGGTCGGCCTCCAGGGCTTCGAGAAGGCGTATCCGCGGGAACTGTCCGGCGGCATGAAGATGCGCGCCTCGCTCGCCCGGTCGCTGACCAGCGATCCCGAACTGCTGCTGATGGACGAGCCGTTCGCGGCGCTGGACGAGTTCAACCGGGAGAAGATGGGCGCCGAGCTGATCCACCTGTGGCGCACCCGCCAGGTCACCGTCATGTTCGTCACGCACTCCATCCCCGAGGCGGTCCGGCTCGGTCACCAGGTCGCCGTGATGGGCACCCGGCCGGGCCGCGTGGTCGAGGTGTTCCGCTCGCCGAGCCCGCCCACCACCGACGCCGGCGCGCCGCGCGACGAGGCGGCGCTGCGGGACCTGCGTACCGAGATCTCGACCATGCTGGGAGGTGCCGGGACATGACAGCCACCGACACGGCGAAGACCGCGGCGAAGGGTGCCGTGCACCCCGCCGTGCACCCCGCCGCGAGGACGGACGCGGAGGCGGCCGGCCCGGCGCCGGGCGGCGGGCGGGCGGGGCGGCGCGGGCGGACGCCGGCGCTGCGGACCGTGCTGCCGCCGCTGGGCGCGCTTCTCGTCATGATCGCGCTGTGGCAACTGGTGATCGTCGCCTTCGACATCCCCGGCTACATGCTGCCCTCGCCGGCGACGATGCTGGACACCGTCACGGGCGAGTTCGACTCCGTCCTCACCCCGACCTGGGTGACGCTGCGCGAGTCGGTGCTGGGCTTCCTGATCGCCGGCGCGGTCGGGGTGGCCAGCGCGCTGGTGATGGGCCGCTGGCGGCTGATGGAGCGCAGCCTCTACCCCTACCTGATCCTGCTCCAGACCATCCCGATCGTGGCGGTCGCGCCGCTGTTCGTGGTCTGGCTCGGTCCGGGCATGGCGACCAACACCCTGGTGGCGGCGATGATCGCGCTGTTCCCGGTGGCCGCCAACACCCTCCAGGGGCTGAAGTCCGTCGACCGCAACCTGGTTCAGCTGTACTCGATGGCCGGTGCCCCGGCCCGGGTCCAGCTGCTGTTCCTGCGGCTGCCCGGCGCGCTGCCGGAGATCCTGACCGGGCTGCGGGTCGCCGCCGGCGCCTCGGTGATCGGCGCGATCGTCGGCGAGTTCGTGGCCGGGGTCGGCGGCGGCGCGGGCGGCCTCGGCTATGTCATCACCGAGAGCGCGGTGCAGTTGCGCACCCCGCAGCTGTTCCTCGCGGTGCTCGGCGCGAGCGTCGTCTCGCTGCTGCTGTTCGGTGCCGTCGTCGCTGCCGAAAGGTTTCTGCTCGGCAAGTGGCACGAGTCGGCCCTGCCCACCGACGAGTGAGCCCACCCACTGACAAGCGCCCCCTTCCCCTGCGAGTGACCCGCCCCCCTACGAGTGACCGGGAGTCACCATGACCAACGACCACCGGCTGTGGGCCGACCTCACCACCGAGGACGTCGCGGGCCTGGCCAAGGACCGCACCGTGGTGGTCCAGCCGATCGGCGCCGTGGAACAGCACGGCCCCCATCTGCCGCTGATCACCGACGCGTTGACCGCCGAGACCATCGCCCGCACCGCCGTCCGGCGGCTCGGCCCCGACTCCGGCACCTGGGTGCTGCCGACCCTGCACTACGGCAAGTCCACCGAACACCTGGGCCGGGCCGGCACCATCGCCATGTCGACCAGCACCCTGCTGTCGGTCTGTCTCGACCTCGGTGAGTCGCTCGCCGCCGGCGGGGTGCGCAAGCTGGTCTTCGTCAACGGCCACGGCGGCCAGCCCAGCCTGCTCGACGTCGTCTCCCGCGACATCCGGCACCGCTTCGGCCTGGAGGTCTTCTCCCTCATGCCGTCCCGGTTCGGTCCCCCGGACGGCGTCGAGGACCCCGACCCGTTCGGCATCCACGGCGGTTTCGTGGAGACCTCCCTGGTCATGGCGATCGCGCCCGAACTGGTCCGGCTGGACCGGGCCGTCGCCGACGGACTGGCGGCCGGCGCGTTCTACCGGGCCCAGCGGCACCTGACCCTGGAGGGCGTGGTGCCCACCGCGTGGCTCATCGACGACGTGTCCGCCTCGGGCGTCGTCGGCGATCCCACCGGCGCCGACGCCGCAACCGGCCAGCTGCTGCTGGACCACTGGAGCGGGATGCTCGCCGAAGCGCTCACCGAGGTACGGGACTTCGCGTTCCCCCGGCTCGAGGGACCGCTGCCCGCACCGCTCGGCGGACCGCTCCCCGTGCCGCCCGACGGAAGCGCCGTATGACGGCCGCGCTCACCGTCACCGGCGGGCTGCTGCTGACCATGGCCGACGGGCAGCAGCCGTTCACCGGCTGGCTGACGGCCGGCCCGGACGGCCGGATCACCGGCCTCGGCCCCGGCGAACCACCGGCCCGCGACGGCACCGTGCTCGACGCGCGGGGGAAGATCATCGCCCCCGGGTTCGTCTCCGCCCACAGTCATCTGCACACCTCCGGACTGCGCGGACTGGCGGCCGGCGAGACGCTCTACCCCTGGGTGCGCGCCAACAACGAGATCCTGCTCGGCGCCGCCGCCGAGGACATGTACTGGTTCGCCCTGCACGGCTGCCTGGACTTCGTCGGCAACGGCATCACCTCGGCGTACAACTTCGCCCAGAACCGGGTGCTGTGGCTGTACGACCAGCACACGCACCGGGACGTGCCGGGCGCCGTGCACCCCGAGGAGTTCCTCACCCGGCAGTTCGACGCGGTGGCCGACTCCGGGCTGCGGGTGCTGACCGCGATCCGCCTGGACGACGAGCACTTCGGCCCCGACCGGGCGCGGGCCGGCTTCGACCGGATGGCCCGCGAGGCCCGTGACCGCACCCCGGCCGACACCTTCCTCGGCGTCTCCGTCTACGGCTCCGTGCAGTGGTCGTCCTCGGCCCGCACCGCCGTCCTGGAGGCCGAGACGATGCGCCGCCACGGCATCGTGAACCAGGCGCACTTCGTGGAGACCACCGAGAACATCGAGGCCCAGCGCGCCAAGTTCGCCTGGTACGCCGAGGCCGGGGCGCTCGGCCCGGACATGCTGTTCGGGCACTTCGTGCACCCCACCGACGCGATGCTCGACGCGGTCGCCGACAGCGGCAGCGCCGTGGTGTGGCAGCCCGCCTCCAACGGTCGGCTGGGCTCCGGGTTCGCCGACATCGTCCGCTACCGCGAGCGCGGCGTGCGGGTCGGCCTGGGCCTGGACGACCAGTCCTGCACGGACGTCTCCGACCCCTTCCAGAACATGCGGATCGGCCTGTACGCGCTGCGCGCGGCCCACTGTCGGGCGTCGGTCATGATGCCCAGGGAGGTGCTGCGCATGCACACCCTGGGCGCGGCCGAGGTGCTCGGCGCGGCCGACCGGATCGGCAGCCTGGAGCCGGGCAAGTACGCCGACTTCCTGGTCGTCGACCCGGCCGACCCGGACACCGGACCGGTGTGGGACGCCTACGCCGGATATGTGCTGGCCTGCGGGCCGCGCAACCTCAAGGAGGTCTGGATCGGCGGCCGCCGGGCCGCCGTCGACGGCCGCCCCACCCATCCCCGGGCGGCCGAGACCGGACCCGAGCTGCACACCCGGATGACCCGCGCGGCCCACGACCGCGGACTGCCCGCACCCCTCCTGACCACCCCCGCGGCGACCGCATGAGCACACTCCGCACCCCGCCACCCCCCACTGAACCACCCGGAGGAACGATGACCACCGCGGTACGCCGGCATCTCGGTGCCACGGTCGACACCACGCTGTGGGGCCGGCTGCCCTGCGCCGACGACCCGCCGGTCCTCACCGTCGAGCCCGGGGAACGGATCTCCCTGGACACCGTCAGCCACGAGGGCATCCTGGAGGACCAGGGCCGCGATCCGGTCGCCTTCTTCGGCGCACACGGGGTGCCCCGCGAGGACGTCCTGGCCGACGCCGTCGCCATCGCCGCGCACGGCGCGCACACCCCCGCCGACGGCCCGCACGTGGTGACCGGACCGATCGAGGTGAGCGGCGCCGAACCCGGCGACTACCTCGTCGTGCACGTCGACGAACTCCTCCCGCGCACCGCCTACGGAGTGATCTCCAGCCGGCACGCCAAGGGCCTGCTCCCGGACACCTTCCCGCTCGACTCCCCGCTGACCAGCGTCTTCTGCTCGGTCCTCGGACTGGACGAGCCCGGCCCGGCCGCCGCCCTGGCCACCCTGCCGCTCACCCCCGGCGGCACCGGCCGTCCGGTCCGCTTCCCCATCGCGCCGTTCCTCGGCGTGATGGGCGTGGCGACCCCCGGCCCCGGCCGGCTGCACTCCACCCCGCCCGGCCTGCACGGCGGCAACCTCGACATCTCGCTGCTGGGCGAGGGCAGCACCCTCTACCTGCCCGTGCAGGTGCCGGGCGCCCGCTTCTACGCGGGCGACCCGCACCTGGCCCAGGGCAACGGCGAGGTGTCACTGACGGCCCTGGAGGCACCGCTGCGGGCGACCCTGACGTTCGACGTACTGCCCAGGGCACGGGCCGCCGAACTGTTCGGCGCGGCCCGCGGACCCGTGGTGCGTACCCCGCGGTTCCTGGTCCCCACCGGTCTCGACCCCGACCTGGACGAGGCGGTCGCCGCCTGCGCCCGCAACGCCCTGGAGGTGCTGGGCGCCTCCTTCGGCATGGACCGGGAACTGGCCTACGCCTATCTGAGCGCGGCCACCGACTTCGACATCTCGCAGGTCGTGGACGTCGTCAAGGGCGTCCACGCCCGGATCAGACTCTCGGACTTCGCCCTGGTGGAAGGAGGCGCGTGGTGACGGACCAGCCCCGGGCCTGCGCGGTGCACGCTCCCGACGGAGTGCCGGACGGCCTGCTGGACGCCTTCTGGCGCTACGACGCGGCCCTGCTCGCCAACGACCGCCCTGCCCTCGACGCGCTGTTCATGCCGGGCCCGCACACCCTGCGGGGCGACGGCCGGGCGCTGCTCGTCGGCCACGACGCGATCGCCGGGTTCCGCTCGGCGCGCGCCCGGATCCCCACCCGCGCCGTCGTCGCGCTGCATGTCCAAGTCATCGCCGCCGACGCCGCGTTGGTGCTGGCGAGCACCCGGGACGGCGCCGCCACCGGACTCCAGACGCAGCTGTGGCGGCTGGCCGACGGCGCGGGCTGGCTGGTGTCCGCCGCGCACGTCAGCCTGCCGTCCGCCGCGCACATGAGCCTGCCGTCCGCCCCGCCGCCACCGCCGGCCCGACCGGCCGCCTTCGACCGTACGGTCTGGCGCGTGGTCGGCGATCCGCTGCTGCCCGCCACCGCGCCCGGCCCGCTCGACGCGCTCGGCGTCGCCGTCAAGGACCTCTTCGACGTCGCCGGACACCCGGTCGGCGGGGGAGTGCCCGCGTGGCTGGCCGGGCAACGGCCCCGCACCAGCAGCGCCCCGGCCGTCGCCGCGCTGCTCGGCGCCGGCGCCCACGTCGTCGGCATCGCCCGCACCGACGAGTTCGCCTACAGCCTGGCCGGGACCAACGCCCACTACGGCACACCGCCCAACCCGGCCGCGCCGGACGGCGTCAGCGGCGGGTCGACCAGCGGCCCGGCCGCCGCCGTCGCCCTCGGCCAGGCCGACGTGGGGCTCGGCACCGACACGGCCGGCTCGATCCGGGTCCCCGCCTCCTATCAGGGCCTGGTCGGACTGCGCACCACACACGGCGCCGTCACCGCCGCGGGCGTGCTGCCGCTGGCCCCGTCCTTCGACACCGTCGGCTGGCTCACCCGGTCCGTCGCCACCAGCGCGGCCGTCGCCCGCGTCCTGCTCGGCCCCGCGGACGCGCGGATGCCGGCCGTCCGCCGCACGGTGCGGCTGCCGGTGGTGGAGGCGCTGGCCGGACCGGACGTCCGCGCGTCCTTCACCACCACCGTCCGCGAACTGACCGACACCGGCGCGCTGCCGCCGGCCGAGACCGAGGACCTCCCCGGCGAGCTGCTGGAACGCTGGTTCACGGCGTTCCGCACCGTCCAGGCGTGGGAGGCGTGGCAGGCGCACGGCGCCTGGATCACCGCCCACCCGGGCACCCTCGGCGCCGACGTCGGCGGCCGGTTCGCGCAGGCCGCCGAGGTGACCGAGGCCCAGGCGGAGGACGCCCAAAAGGTCGTCGCCCAGGCCCGGCAGGAGCTGCGGGCCCGGCTGGCCGGGAGCGTACTGGTGCTCCCCTCGGCGTCCGGCCCGGCGCCGGCCCGCAGCGCGACCGGCGCGCGCATCGAAGCGGAACGGGCGGCGACCTTGCGGATGACCTGCCTCGCGGGACTGGCCGGCGCGCCCGCCCTGTCCCTGCCGCTGCTGCGGCTGCCGGACGGCCGCCCGGCCGGTGTGTGCCTGCTGGGCCCGCCCGGCGCCGACCACACCCTGCTGGCCCTGGCCGCCGCCCTGGAGGAACACCGATGAGCACGAATACGACCGCGGACGGCCGTGCCCCGCTGCGGCACCGCAACCGCTGGCAGTTCCCCGGCGACGCCGTGGACCTGCACCGGCCACCCCTGGCCGCCCGCACCGCCCGGCTGCCCGCCGAGCCCGCCCCGCTGATCCTCGACCCGACGCGCACCGCCCTGGTCGTGGTGGACCTGCAGAACGACTTCTGCGCCCCGGACGGCTGGCTGGCCGGCATCGGTGTCGACGTGTCGGTACTGGCACCGGCACTCGCGCTGAGCGCGCGGGCCGTCGAGGGCGCCCGCGCGGCCGGCGTACCCGTCCTCTGGCTGAACTGGGGCAACCGCCCCGACCAGGCCAACGTCCCGCCGGGCGTGGCCCACGTCTACGATCCGCGCGGCACCGGCGAGGGCATCGGCTCGCGCACCGCGCCCTCCGGCGCCCCGGTGCTGACCAAGGACAGCTGGGGCGCGGCCCCGGCCGACGGGCTGCCGGCCGAACCCGGCGACCTGCACATCGACAAGTACCGGATGAGCGGCTTCTGGGACACCCCGCTGGACAGCGTGCTGCGCAACCTGCGCGTCGACACGCTGCTCTTCGCCGGGGTCAACTCCGACCAGTGCGTGTACGCCACGCTGGTGGACGCCGCCTGTCTCGGCTACGACGTCGTGCTGCTCACCGACGCCTCGGCGACGACATCGCCGGCCTACTGCCACGACGCGACGCTCTACAACGTCCGCCAGTGCTACGGCTTCACCGCCACCACCCCCGATCTGCTGGCCGCCCTGGCCGGCGCCGGCCCCCTCACCCCGAAGGACACCGTATGAGCACCCCGCCCACCGTGCGCCGCCTGGACCAGGTCGTCCCCCGGCTGATCTCCCCCGCCGACACGGTCAAGCTGGCCCTGCTGGCCGGCCCCGGCGACAACTCGCCGGCCAGCGTCTTCTACGAGGTGTGGGAACCGGGCGGCGCCCAGCCCGACAACTCCCACCCCGACTCCACCGAGATCTTCGTGGTGCTGGCCGGGCACGGCACCGCGCACAGCGACGAGCACTCCGTGCCGCTCGGCCCCGGCGATGTGCTGGTGCTGCCGCCGGGCTCGGTGCACCGCATCGAGAACACCTCGTCGTCGGAGCGGATGTACACCGTCACGATCATGGCGGAGGACGGCGGCGCGATGCCCGGCGGCTTCGCCTCGCTGGTCGCCGCCGGCACCCCTGCCGCCTGGGACGACGCCGACAGGGCGGTGCTGGGCGGGAGTTGAGCGCGTCCCGCACCCGGTCCCGCCCCTCCCGGCCCGTAGTCGTAGTGCGTAGGCACCAGGGCCGGTGCGGGGCTGGTCCGGCCGCACCAGGTGCGTACGGCAGCGCAGGACGATGCCCGGCGGGCGGCCGCGGAGGAGTCTCGAAGGCGCGTGCGATCCGCGCGTTCCTCTCCTCGGCAGGCATGCCGTACCAACGCTGGAAGGACATCCATGTCCGAAGCCGTGCTGTCCCCGGTCCGTATCGGGCGGCTGCCGATCGGCGCCCTCGGCCTCCTGGCCCTCGCCCTCGGCGCCTTGCAGTCAGTGGTGGAGCCCGCGCTCCCGCTGCTCCAACGCGAGCTGGGGGTCAGTCCCGCCGAAGGCGCACTGGTCGCCAACACGTTGCTCATCACCGGCGCGGTCCTCACCCCCGTCGTCGGCAAACTCGGCGACCGCCACGGCGGAAAGCGGGTGCTGCTGTGGCTGATGGCGGTGGTCTCGGCCGGCGGTCTGCTGGCCGGCCTGGCGCCGAACCTGCCGGTCCTGTTGCTGGGCCAGGTGCTCCAGGGCGCCATGGTGGGCGCGCTGCCCCTCTCCTTCATCCTGGTGCGCAAACACCTCCCGGCCGGGGCGGGCCAGGTGGCGATCGGTGTGGTCGTCGCGCTGTTCACGGGCGGCGGCATGGTGGGCAGCACGGTCGCCGGACCGATCGCACAAGCACTGTCCTGGCACTGGATGTTCGCGCTGCCGACGATCGTGATCATGGCGGCGACCCTGGTCGTGACGCGGCTGATGCCGCATGATCCGCCCACCCGGTCGGACGCCAGGATCGACTGGCCCGGCGTGCTGCTGCTCAGCGGCACGCTGCTCGCGCTGATGCTCGGGCTGGTGACGGTCACGAGGGACGGCGGCCTGCCGCCCCTCGCGGCCGGTGCCCTCGCGCTGGCCGTGGCCGGCCTGGCGACCGGATGGGTCGTCGTCGAGCACCGGGCGGCCGCGCCGATGGTCGATCTGCGCATGCTGGCGAAGCCCGCGATGTGGCACGCCTGCGTGTACACCCTCGTCATCACCGCCAGTTCGGGGATGGTGCTCTTCCTGCTGCCGCAACTGTTCGCGACCTCGGGCGGCGGCTACGGCTTCGGCGCCGACACCACCGACATCGGACTGCTCCTGCTGCCCGGCGCCGTCGCCGGGGCGGTCAGCGATTCGGTCGGCGGGATCGCGGCGCGGCGCTTCGGTCCGCGCGCCGTGGTCGTCGCGGGCACCGTCGTCACGGCCGCCACGCTGCTGGCGCTGGCGGCGGTGCACACCGCGGCCTGGCAGCTGGCCCTCGCGAAGGTGCTGACCGCGTTCGCGGCGGGCGTCGGCACCACGGCGTTGCTGGCCGGCACCGCCACCACCGTCGAGACCGAGGACACCGGCATCGCCACCGGTCTGCTGGTGGTGACCCGGGTGATCGGCATCGCCCTGGGCGTCCAGATCGGCGGTGCGATCCTCGCGGCCGGCGCCGACCCGCTGACGGACCGGCCGGCCGAGTCGGCCTTCGCCACCGGCTTCGCCGTCGCCGGCCTCGTCGCCGCGCTGTCCCTGTTCGTCGTCCGTCTCACCAGGAAGGGGGCCCAGGCATGAGCACACCTGCCGCGCACCCGAGTACCACCGCGAAGCGTACGGTCCTGATCTCCGGGGCCAGTGTCGCCGGTCCGGCGCTGGCGTACTGGCTGCACCGGGCCGGATTCACCGTCACCGTGGTGGAGAAGGCGGCCGCGCCGCGCGACGGCGGCTACCCGGTCGACGTCCGCGGCACCGCGACGGAGGTGGTCCGGCGGATGGGGATACTGCCGCGGCTGCGGGCCGCGCACATCGACGCACGCCGCTGCACCTTCCTCGACGCCGACGGCGGCGTGATCGCCTCGCTCCCCCCGAGCGCCGTCGCCGGCGGCGTCGCGGGCCAGGACCTGGAGGTGCGGCGCGGGGACCTGACCGCGAGCCTGTACGCGGCGGTCCGCGACGACGTGGAGTTCCTGTTCGGCGACTCCATCGACACCCTCGACCAGTCCCAAGGAGCGGCCGACGTCACCTTCCGCAGCGGGCGACGGCGTACGTTCGACCTGGTGGTCGGCGCCGACGGCATGCACTCCGCCACCCGCGCGGCACTGTTCGGCCCAGAGGAACGGTTCCACCGCTACCTCGGCTACTGCTTCGCCCTGTTCACCATGCCGAACACCGCCGGCCTCTCCCACGAACTCGTGATGTGGAACACCCCGGGCAGAGCCGCCGCGCTCTACGCGGTCGGCGACCGGGACGAACTGCACGCCTTCCTGACCTTTCACCGGCCGCACCAGCCGGTCGGCGTCCTGCGGGACCCCGACGCCCAGCGCGACCTGGTCGCCACCACCTTCGCGGACGCCGGATGGGAGGTCCCGGGCATGCTCGACGCGATGCGCGACGCGGACGACCTGTTCTTCGACACCGCCGGACAGATCCGCATGCCGCACTGGTCCAGCGGCCGGGTCGCGCTCGTCGGCGACGCCGCGTACGCGCCGTCCTTCCTCACCGGTCAGGGCACCAGCCTCGCCCTGGCCGGTGCCTACCTGCTGGCCGCCGCACTGGCCACGCACCGGGACCACACCGCGGCCTTCGCCGCCTACGAGCGCGGCCTGCGCGGGTTCGTGGCCATGAACCAGGCCCTGGTCGACAACGGCGGGGCCACCCTCTTCCCCACCACCGAGCGGGCGTTGGAGCGACGCGACACCATGCTGCGCGGCCTCGTCACGCTGCCCTCGGGGACACCCCGGCCGGCCCACTCGGCCCTCACCCTGCCCGAATTCGCCCCCGACCGGCGTTGACGCAGCGGGGAGCCACCGAGGGGACCCGGCGGCGGACTACGGCAGGAGGTCCGTGCCGCCGTCGGGGGTGGCGCGGGCCAAACCCGTCCGATAGGCGATGACGACGAGCTGCGCCCGGTCCCGGGCGTCCAGCTTCGTCATGGCGCGCTGCACGTGGGCGCGGACCGTGAAGGGGCTGAGGAACATCCGCTCGGCGATCTCCTGGTTGGACAGGCCGGTCGCGACCAGGGCCACCATCTCGCGTTCGCGCGGGGTGAGCAGGGCGAGCCGCTCGGAGTGCCGTGCGGGGGTGTCGTCCGGGGTGGCCAGGAAACGGGCGACCAGGGAGCGGGTCGCGGCGGGGGACAGCAGCGTGTCGCCGGCGGCGATGGTCCGCACCGCGTCCGCCAGGTCCTCGGCCCCGATGCCCTTGCCGATGAAGCCGCCGGCCCCGGCGCGCAGCGCCTGAGCGACGTACTCGTCGGTCTCGTAGGTGGTGAGGATCAGGATGCGGCTGGCCCGCAGTTCCGGGTCCGCGCAGATCTGCGACGTGGCGGTGAGACCGTCCACCTCGGGCATCCGGATGTCCATGACCACCACGTCCGGGCGCAGTTCCCGGGTGAGTCGCACCGCCTCCCGGCCGTCGCCGGCCTCGCCGACCACGGTGATGTCGGCGGCGCTGTCGAGCAGCATCCGGAACGCGCCCCGCAGCAGGGCCTGGTCGTCGGCGAGCAACACACGCAGTGTCACGGGGTGTCCTTGACGGGCGGGAGGGGCAGTTGGGCACGGACGAGGAAACCGCCTTCGGGGCGGCGGCCCGCGGAGAGCTGTCCGCCGACCGCGCCGGCACGTTCCCGCATCCCGATCAGACCGTAACCGGGCGGCCGGTCCGGCCCCGCACCCGGCCCCGTGGCCGGCCCATCGGGGGCGCCCGGGCCGTCGTCGGCGACGGTGATGGTCACGCGGCCACGGCTCCACACGAGATCCACCCGCGCACCGCCGGCACCGGCGTGCTTGGTCACGTTGGTCAGTGCCTCCTGGACGATGCGGTAGGCGGTGAGGTCCACGCCGGGCGGCAGCGGCCTGCCCGTGCCCTCCTGACGCATCGTCACGTCCAGGCCCGCGCGGCGGAAGGTCTCCAGGAGGGCGGGCAGCCGGGCCAGCCCGGGGGCCGGTTCGGCGGGCGCGGCCGCGTCCCCGGACTGACGCAGCAGACCGACCGTGGCCCGCAGTTCGTCGAGTGCGTGGCCGGTGGTCTCGACGAGTTCCCCGAGGCTCTTGCGGGTCTGCTCCGGGCGGGTGTCGAAGAAGTGGGCGGCGACCGTGGCCTGCGCGTTGGCCAGGGTGATCTGATGGGCCACGAGGTCGTGCAACTCCCGGGCGATACGCACCCGTTCCGCGGCCACCCTGCGGCGCGCCTCCCGCTCCCGGCTCTCCTCGGCCCGCCGGGCCCGCTCCTCCACCGCCGCCAGGTAGGCCCGCCGGTTGCGCACCGAGTGACCGAGTACGCCGGCCATCAGCGGGAACACCGCCACCGACCCCATCCTGCTCGCGTCCTGCCACGACAGGCCCCCGGACAGCGGGGTGGCGGCGGCCAGCAGCACCGCCGCGCTCAGCGACACCGCGCCAGCCGCGCGCCGTTCGGTGCGCGCGGCGAGGGTGTAGGAGTAGGCGGCGAGCACGGCGGGGGCCGCGATGAGCGGACTCAGCAGCAGCCCCACGGGCTGCACCAGCACACCGACCCCGGTGGTGGTCATTAGGGCGGCCAGCGGCGCCCGGTGCCGCACCGGCAGCACCGCGCAGGACACCACGGCGACGACGTAGGCGACGGCGGACGGCGGTGACAGCGTGTCGTCGACCTGCACCACGCCGCCGAGCAGACAGAGCACGAACGCCGTCGCCGTGGCCGCTCCCTCCCGCCCCCACGCGCCGCGCGGTCGCGGGTCACCGCCACCCGGGTCCGTCATGGCCGGCTCAGCCCCCGGCCGGCCGGCAGCCGTCGCACCGCCGCGTCCGGCCCGGTCGCCGGGCCCGGGACGGGCCAGTTCAGTGCCTCACCCTCGATGTCCATGTTCGGCAGCACACGGTTCAGGATACGGGGCAGCCACCAGGCCCGGTGGCCGAGGAGCACCAAGGCCGCGGACGCGGGCGCCGTCCGGACCACGGACCGGACGGCGGAGGGCCAGGGCCTGAGCAGGGTCTTGATGGCGCGGCGTTCGTCCATCGCCCGGTAGCCCTCCGCGACCTGCGACAGCGGCAGTTCGAGGTCGAAGACCCGGCCGGGGTCGATCCGGCCGGACAGCACCAGCTCGATGAGGTCGGGCAGATACGCGCGCACCGGGGCCGGACCGCCGCGCACGCCGACGTGGGAGTGGAAGAGCTGCTCGCCGTCGAGGGCGACACCGTGCGGGACACCGACGAAGCCGACGTTGCCGCCGGGGCGGGCGGAGTTGAGGGCCTGCTGCATGGACTGCTCGTTGCCGACGCACTCCAGGACCCGGTCGGCGCCGATGCCGCCGGTCATCTGCTTGACGCGTGCGATGCCGTCCGCGCCGCGCTGGGCGACGATGTCGGTGGCACCGAACTCACGGGCCAGCCGCTGCCGGGACCCGTGGCCGGACATGGCGATGATCCGCTCGGCGCCGAGCTCCTTGGCGGCGATGACCGACTGCCGGCCCGGCCCGGCCTCACCCTCACCGCCTACAGCGCGGCCCCCGGCACCGCCGACGCCGACGCCCTGCGACTCCTGGCCACGTGGGCCGCCACCCTTCTCAACGAGGGTGCCGGAGCCGGCGGCGGCCGGCGCGGCGGCGCCGAGGACGGCGGTGCCTGAACCCGTTCCGTAGGCCCTGGCCGCGGTTCGTCGGCGCGAGGTCCGCGTGCGCTCAGTTCCGCGCAGGCGGAGCGGTCCCGCCAGGCGGTGAACAGTCCGAGGCCGTGCATCCGGTAGGCCAGGGCCACGGCGGAGGGCCGCGCCCAGCACAGACGCGGCCCCGCCCCTTCTCCGGTTCCGACGACCGCTACATCTCCTGCTCCCACCAGCCGCGCGTGTCGACGTCCGCGGTGTCCGCCAGCGCCTCCAGTTCCTCGATCTCCTCGGCGGCGAGCTCGATGCCGCGAGCGCGGACCAGCCCGTCGACGTAATCCGCCTTGGTGACCCCGACGATCGGGGTGGTCCCCTTGGCGATCGCCCAGGCGGTGGCGACATCGGCGGCCGACGCGCCGCGGTCCTTGCCGATCACCGCCATCCGGTCCGTCAGCGCCTCCAGCTGGGGCAGGATGCCGTTGTACACGTCCGCCCGGCTGCTCCCCTGCGGCAACGGATTCGTCGGGCCGTACTTGCCGGACAGCGCTCCTTGCTCGAGGACCATGTAGGAGAAGAACCGCACGTCGTGCTCGCGGCAGTGGTCGAGGATGCCCGCCCGCTGAGAGCTCCGGTACAGCAGGCTGTAGTGGTTCTGGACCGCCTCCACGCGGAAGCCGGCCTCGCCGAGGATCCGATCGGCGAGAGCGATCTGCTCCATGTTGTGGTTCGAGACGCCGACATGCTTGATCTTGCCGCTCTGGAGCAGCGGGACCAGAGAGGGCGTCCATCGTTCCACGTCGGCAGGATTGTGGATCCAGAAGAGATCCACATAGTCCGTACGCAGTCGGTCCAGGCTCTGCTCCAGCATGTCCGCGACCGGATCGTCGCTGTCGCCCGCGAGCTGTGGGGTGAACTTCGTCGACAGCTGGTACTCGCTGCGGTGACAGCCGCTCAGCGCCTGGGCGAGGGCGGTCTCCGAGCGGCCCATGCCGTACGCCACGGCGGTGTCCCACAGGGTGAACCCGTTCGACTGCGCCTTCTCGACGACCTCTCGCAGGCCGGACTCGCTCAGCTGACTGCCGAAGTAGCCGTCGCCCGCCTCGCCGCTGTCTCCCCAGGCCCAGGTGCCCAACGCCACCGCCGGCACAGCCGGCGCCTTGCTCGTCATGCTTGTCTCCGTTGATTGCTTCAGGGATCGGGTCGGAATGTTCGAACCCAGGAGACCGCGATCGCCGCCACCGCAGGAGGTCGCGTCTATGGGGGGTACAACCTCTCCCCCCTCTCACACCTGACCAGGCGACTACCATGACCGACATGGACCGACAGCCCGGAAACCGCGGCGAAATCCGGGACTTCCTCGCCAGCCGACGCGCCAAAATCACTCCGGCCCAGGCCGGACTGCCGACCAGCGCCCGGCGCCGGGTCGCCGGGCTGCGGCGCGAGGAGGTCGCCGTCCTCGCCGGCGTGAGCACGGAGTGGTACACGCGGCTGGAGAAGGGGCACATCGGCGGCGTGTCCGAAGACGTCCTGGACGCGGTCGCTCGTGTCCTGCGACTGGATGACGACGAACGCACCTACCTGTTCGACCTGGCCCGGTCCTCGCGGCACGAGAGCCGCACGCCGTCGCGCCGCAAGGACGTCGAGGTCCCGCCCCGGGTCCAGTGGCTGCTCGACTCCATGACGACGTCCTCGGCGTTCGTACGCGACGGCCGCACGGACATCGTCGCGAGCAACCCCCTGGCCCGGGCCCTGCTCGCGCCGATGTTCGACAGCGCGACCATCGACAAGCGCGGCCGCCCCAACATGGCCCGCTACATCTTCCTCGACCTCGGTGCACACGACTTCTTCGTCGACTGGGAGGCCGCCGGCGTCGCCACCGCCGCCCTGCTGCGCGCCGAGGTCGGGCGCGAGCCCCGCGACCGGGCACTGCGCGAACTCGTCGGCGAGCTGTCCACCCTCAGCCCGGAGTTTCGCGGCCAATGGGCCGCGCACGACGTCCTGATGCGCCACGACGGCGTCAAACGGCTCCACCACCCCGACGTCGGCCACCTGGAGCTGACCTTCCAGTCCCTCGGCCTGCCCATGTCGGGCCGAGCCGTGCACGACCTGGTCACCTACACCGCCGAACCCGGCACCGCATCCGAGGACCGGCTCAAACTCCTCGCCACCCGAGCACAAGGCTGACGCGCCCGCAGCAGATGATCTTGAGGTTGGTCGCGCGGGGTGGTCATCGTGAGGCCACGGCCGAACACGGACAGCGGCTGCGCTCTGGTGTGCCCGCACCTGCACGAGCCCCTCGCGCACCGAGTACGCCGGAGGACCGTTGCCTCCTTGTGGCCGCCGAGAGGCTTGCCCTGGCGCGCGGCGGAACCGAGCAGACTCTTCCGCACCGGTCACCCGGCCGACACTCCTCGCACCGAGGGCACCGGCGTCACCCGGCTGAACGCTCCGGCCGACACAGACGTCTCCTCCCGCGAGCGGCTCGCCGTCGACCCCGTGCTCACCCCTGGGGTGCGGGCGGGCCTTGCCAACATCGCGGACGCCACCGCGCCCACCGGTCACGGCAAGCTCTCCCAGTCCCACGAGGTGGCACAGGTCGACGCCGGCAGTGCGTCTACGGCGCCGTACTGGACCTGTGCCAGGACACGGCGATCGGGAACAAGGACCCGGACACCGGCCCGCTGAAGACCCGCGTCCACCAGCTCACTTCGCAAGCACGGATCGTTCTCCACCGGTTACGTGGCCCCGGACGACGTGGCGAAGGGAGGGCGCGCACGGCCGCGATACGCACGGTGATGTCCGCGTCCGACAGAGAGCCCGTGAACAGCCCGCTGGCACCGAGGCGCAGGGCCCGCAGGGCGTCGAGTGCGGCGGCACGGGCGATGGGGTCGGCTTCCACCAGGCCCTCGGCGCGCAGGAGGCCGAGGGCCTGACGGACGGTGTTGCGGGAGGCCCGGTACTCGGTGGCGAGGATTTGGCGCCGCAGGAGATCGGCGAGCCGGCGTGCCCGGCCCGGTCTCGCCCGCACCGCCTGTGGCGCGGCCCCGGCGCCCGAGACGCCGGCGCCCTACGACTCCTGGCCGCCCGCGTCCCCGACTTCGCCGTATTGAAGATGGTAGTCATTATCGATTACTCTCTGATCGTCGCAGGAGCGACCGTGCGTGCGGTGGCAGGGGAGGGGTCCTCGTGACCTTGGCAGGACAGGCGTCCGGCAGCGGACGGATCAGCGCCGAGCGGGACCGGTGCGTGGGAGCGGGGCAGTGCGTGCTCGCCGCGCCGGCCGTCTTCGACCAGGGCGAGGAGGACGGGCTCGTGGTCGTCCTCGACGAGCGGCCACCGGTGTCCCAGGCCCAGGCCGTGCGCGAGGCCGTGTGGGCGTGTCCGTCCCGTGCTCTGACCTTGCGGTAGCCCGGTCGCCCGCCTTCGCGCCGTCCCCTCCCACGCGCCGCGGATCTCTCCCGGCACTCGGTCCAGTTCAGCAGAACGTCAAGGAGAAGCATGTCCAGACAGTTCGATCGCCGTGCCTTCCTGCGCCGCGGTGCGGCCGGAGCCGCGGCTCTCGCGGTGGGGCCCGGCCTGCTGGCGGCGTGCTCCACCGACGAGTCCGGCTCCGGCCGGCAGCCGGGATCCGGCTCCTCACCCCGCTCCGGCGGCACCCTGCGCGCCGCCTTCGTCGGCGGCGGTGCCTCCGAGACGCTCGACTTCTTCAACGGCCCCTCCGCACTGGACCTGGTGCGCGCCCGCGCCTGGCACGGCACCCTCGGCAACCTCGACCCCAGCGGCCCCGACGGAGTGCGCTATGGCGTGCTCAAGGGCATCGACATCGCCGACGACCTGTCGTCCTACACGCTGCATGTGCGGCCCGGTGTCCGTTTCACCGACGGCTCCGAGCTGACCTCCGCCGACATCCTGCACTCGCTCAGCGCCCTCGCGGCGAAGAGCACCCTGCCCGTGTACCGGCTGGCCGCCGCCAACTTCGACCTCGCGCACGCCAGGGCCGACGGCGACCTGAAGGTCGTACTGCCCACCCTCCGGCCGATCGCCGACGGCCGCATGATCCTCTGTCAGGGCAACTTTCTCGTCGTCAAGGACGGCACCAGGAGCTTCCGCGCCTCCATGCCCAGCTGCGGGCCCTTCCGGCTCACCGAGTTCACGGCCGGCCAGGGAGCGGCGTTCGCACGCTACGACGACCACTACGGTCACGTACCGCACCTGGACGGTCTGGAGCTGCGGTCGATCGCGGACTCGACCGCCAGGGCCGGGGCGCTCACCAGCGGTGAGATCGACTTCGCCCACGACCTCTCACCCGTCACCGCCCGCACCCTCGCGGACCACGCCGGGGTCCAGCTCGTGCCGACGAAGAGCCCGTACCTGGTCGGGCTGTCCTTCCAGATGAACATGGGCGTCGCGCCGTTCGACGACGCGCGGGTGCGGGAGGCGTTCAAGCTCGCGGTCGACCGGGAGGCCATGGTCAGGACGGTGTTCTACGGGAACGCCGAGGTCGGCAACGACCTGCCCGGCCTGGGCTTTCCCGACTACGCGGAGAGCCTGCCCCAGCGGGCCCACGACCCCGAGCGGGCCCGCGAGCTTCTCAAGGAGGCCGGAGCCGACGGGATGAAGGTCCGGCTGACGACCGGCCCGGAGACGCCGGGCATGGTGGAGATGGCCACGCTCTACGTCGAGGACCTGAAGAAGGCGGGCGTCCGGGCGTCGGTCCGCGAACTGCCCGCGGGACAGCTCTACGCCGACTTCGCCGGCTACGCGGCGCTGCCGCTGGCCGGGTCCTACCAGATGCCCATTCCCGCGCTGTCGACCTACCAGATGAACACGGCGGGAGGGGCGCCGTCGGCGTTCGGCTGGAACAGGTCCGGGACCGACACCCTGGTCGCCGAGGCCCGCGCCGAGAGCGACCCGGCCAAGGCGAGGGAACTGGGCACGCGGGCGCAGCGCACCCGCTGGGCGGAGGGCAACCAGGTGCTGCCGGTCTTCAAGCCGAACCTGAACGCCCAGGCCGAAGGGGTCGGCGGGATACGCGACGACCTCTTCGAACAGTTCCCCGGCTTCTCCCAGGCGTCTCTGGCGTGAGCCTGCTCGCCTTCGCCGGCCGCCGCCTCGCCGGGGCGGCCGTCCTGCTGGTGCTGCTGTCGGCCGCGGTCTTCGCGGCCACGGCCGTCCTGCCGGGAGACGCCGTCAGCGCGGTCGCCGGGGTGGACGCCTCCGCGGCACAGCGCGCCGAGGTCCGCGCCGAACTCGGCCTGGACCGGCCCGCCGCCGAGCGGTACGCGTCCTGGGCGGCCGACGCCCTGCGGGGAGACCTGGGCCGGGGTTTCGTCGGCGCGCGGCCGGTCACCGAGGTGCTCGCCACCCGCCTGCCCAACAGCCTGCTCCTCGCGGCACTGACCCTCGCGGTCACCGCACCGCTCGCCGCACTGCTCGGCCTGTGGACCGGCCTGCGCGGCGGCGGCGGCGCGGACCGCCTGGTCTCCACGGGAGCCCAAGTCCTGGCCGCAGTACCCGAGTTCGTCATCGCGGCACTGCTCGTCGCGGTACTGGCCGTATGGCTGGAGGTCCTCCCGCCGGTCTCCGTCATCCCGCTCGGCGGCACCCCGCTGGACGTGCCGCGCGCCCTGGTCCTGCCGGTGCTGACGCTGAGCACGGTCGGTCTCGCCGTCGCCACCAGACTGCTGCGCGTCTGTGTGGCGGACGCGGCGGCCACACCGTACTGCGAGGCGGCCCGACTGGGCGGCGTGCGCGGCGCCCGGCTGGCGGTGCGGCACATCCTGCCCAACGCCGCGGCGCCCGCCGTACAGGCACTCACCCTCAGCACCGGAGCGCTGGTCGGCTCCGCCGTGGTGGTGGAGAACGTCTACGACTACCCGGGCATCGGCCGCGAACTGCAACTGGCCGTCGCCGCCCGGGACGTACCGATGGTGCAGGGCATCGCCACCGCCCTCGTCGCGGTGCTGCTCGCGGTGCTCCTGCTGGGCGACCTCGGCGCGCGGCTGCTCGGCGCCCGGGAGAGGAACAGCCGATGACCACCGCCCCGACCCCGAAGCGGCGGGCCCGGCCGGCCGGTCCCCGCCCACCGCGCCGCAGCCGGCCGCCCCTGCTCCTCGCCGCCGGCACCCTGCTCGTCGTCCTGCTCGCCCTGCTGGGCCCGCTGACCGCGCCGCACAGCCCCACCGCGCAGCTCGCGGCGCCCTTCCAGCAGCCGGACGGACACTTTCCACTCGGCACCGACGTGCTGGGCCGGGACGTGACGAGCCGGGTGCTCAGCGGCGGCCGGACCATCGTGCTCACCGCCCTCGCGGGTACGGCCGCCGCCGGTGTCGTCGGGATGACCGCCGGCGTCCTGGCCGCCCTGGTGTCCCGCCGGCTGGGCGACCTGACGGTGCGCTGCGTCGACGCCCTGGCCGTGCTCCCGGCCCTGCTGGTCGTCCTGGTCCTGGCCGCCGGGTTCCCCGGCAGCCGCACGGCCCTCGTGGCGGCCGTGGCCCTGGCCACCGCCCCGTTCTCCACGCGGGTGCTGCGCGCCGCCGCGGACACCGTCCTGACCAGTGGATACGTCGAAGCCGCAGTCGCCAGGGGCGACACCCGGCGGGCCGTACTGCGGCACGACGTGCTGCCCAACATCGCCGGTCCCGCCCTGGTGGACACCGCGCTGCGGCTGGTCGCCTCGCTCCATCTCACCGCCACCGCCGGCTTCCTCGGACTCGGACCGGGCGGAGCGGCGCCCGACTGGGGGCGCATGGTGAGCGAGAACGTGCCGGGCGCGACGCTGGCCGCCGCGCCGTTCCTCGCTCCGGCCCTGCTGCTCGTACTGCTGTCCGTCTGTGTCGGGCTGCTGGCCGGACGGCTGGCGGACACGGTGGGGCGGGGGGCCGCATGACCGGCCAGGTACCGGGCCGCCCGGCCGGGACCGGGCCGCTCGCCGAGATCGACGGGCTGACCCTCGGCCCGGTGACCGGTGGTCCGCCCGTGCTGCGGGACGTCCGTCTTTCGCTGCCGCGCGGACAGGTGCTGGGCGTCGTGGGCAGGTCGGGATCGGGCAAGAGCAGCCTGGCGTACAGCCTGCTCGGACATGTCCGGCCCGGTCTCGAGGTCCGCGGCGGGACGGTCCGGGTGGCCGGCCTCGACCCGTTCGACCGCGCGGGCGCCCGTCGGCTGCGGGGGCGAGTGGTGTCGTATCTGGGCCAGGACCCCGCCTCGGCACTCAACCCCGCGCTGCGCATCGGCACGCAGATCGCCGAGGCGGTGCGCCTGCGCTCGTCCGGGAGACGGACGGGCGACGACGTGCGGACGCGGGTCGAGGAACTGTTGCGGTCCGTGCGGCTCCCGGCCGACCGGGCGTTCCGGCGACGGCTGCCGGGGCAGCTCTCGGGCGGGCAGGCCCAACGCGTGGCTCTCGCCCTCACGTTGGCGGGCGCGCCGAGCCTGCTGGTCCTGGACGAGCCCACCAGCAACCTGGACACGGTCCTGGCGGCCGGGACTCGGCGGCTGCTGGGCGAGATCCTGGCCGCCGGGGACCGCTCCGCGCTGCTGGTCAGCCACGACCCGGCGTGGCTCGCGTCCGTGGCGGACGACGTGATCCGCCTGGACGCCGGCCGGATCGCCCCGGCCGGCGCGCCGAAGACGCCGGTGCCGATGCCCGTACCGGCGCCGATCCCGGTGGCGCCGGCGCCGGACGACCTCGCCAGGAATCCGGCGAGCATCGCCTCTGCCCCAGCCACTGCCACCCCAGCCACTGCCACCTCCGCCACTGCCACCTCCACCTCAGCTACTGCCACTTCCGCCTCAGCCACTTCCGCCTCAGCCACTGCCACCCCAGCCACTGCCACCTCAGCTACTGCCACCTCCGCCTCAGCCACTGCCGCCCCCGCCCCAGCCGCTGCCGCCAACGCCCCCACCGGAGAGCTGTCCGTACGAGGGCTGTACGCCGCGCACGGCCGTGTCCCCGTGCTGCACGACGTCTCCCTCACCGTCCCGGCGGGCTGCCGCACCGCAGTGGTGGGCCCGTCCGGATCCGGGAAGACCACGCTCGCCCGCTGTCTCGCGGGACTCCACCGGCCCGCCCGCGGCGGTGTCGAGTGGACGGCGCGGGGCGGCGCGGAGCGGGGCGGCGGCGCCCCGGTGCAACTCGTCGCGCAGGACGCGCGCGGCGCTCTCAACCCACGGGAATCCGTCCGCACCGCGCTCATGCGGCCCCTCACCGGCGTGGGACGCCGGCCGGACCGGGACGCGGCAGGCGAAGCCGTACGGCTGCTCGGTCAGGTGGGGCTGGCCCCGGACGTACTGACGCGCCGCCCGGGGGAGTTGTCAGGCGGCCAGCGGCAACGCGTCGCACTGGCCCGGACGCTGGCCGCCCGCCCTCGGGTGCTGGTCTGCGACGAGATCACCTCGGCGCTGGACCCGGAGACGGCCGACGGCATCCTGGATCTGCTGGACTCGCTGCGGCGGACGCTGGGGCTGACGGTCGTGATGGTGACGCACGACCTGGCGGCCGCCGCCCGCCACGCGGATCGGGTGGTGGTCCTGGCCGCGGGGCGGGTGGCCGAGGCCGGACCGGCCGACCGGGTGCTGGCAGCCCCGGAACACCCCGTCACCCGGGAACTGCTCGCCTGCGCCGACCGTCCCGTGGCCACGGTGGCGGAGCGGCGGTGCACACGGTGATCGGGCGGCGGGGGAGCGGCCGTTTACCGCCGCCGGGGGGAGCGCGTCGCCCACGAGGCACTCCCCCCGGCCACGCCTCACACCTGGACCAGCATCCGGGACAGCGCCGCCTTGTCGACCTTCCCGACCGCGGTGAGCGGCAGGGCGGCGACCCGGACGATCTCGTCCGGGGCCTTGTAACCGGCGAGCCCGCGCTCCTTCAGGTGGGCGGCGACCTCCCGGGTGCCGGGAGCGGCGCCGGGGCAGACGACGAAGGCCACGGACCGCTCGCCCCACCGCTCGTCCGGCACGCCGACCAGAGCCGCCGCGGTGACCGCCGGATGGGTCAGCAACTGCTCCTCCACCTCGACCGCGGGAATCTTCTCGCCGCCCCGGTTGATCTGGTCCTTGATCCGCCCCACCACCACGAGGTGCCCGGTCGGCAGCCGCCGGACCACGTCACCGGTCCGGTAGTAGCCGTCCGGGGTGAAGGCCGTGCGGTTGTGCTCCTCGGCGCGGTAGTAGCCGCGCAGCGTGTACGGGCCCCGGGTGAGCAGTTCGCCCGGCGCGCCGTCCGGGACCGGCCTGCCGTCCGCGTCCACCACGAGCACCTCGTCGTCCGGCGAGACGGGCCGGCCCTGGGTGGCGCGGACGAGGTCCTCGGGGTCGTCGAGGCGGGTGAGGTTGATCAGCCCTTCGGCCATGCCGAAGACCTGCTGCACGGTCACCCCGAGCGCGGGCCCGAGCTTTCGGGCCTGCTCCTCCGGCAGCCGCGCCCCGCCGACCTGCACCACCGCGAGGCTGCCGAGGTCCCAGGAACCGGAGGCCGCTTCGTCCATCCAGTGCGCGACGAGCGGCGGAGTCAGCGAGGTCAGGGTCACCCGCTCCCGTTCGACGAGCGCGAACGCCGTCTGCGGGCTGGGATCCGGCGCGATCACGACGGTGCCGCCGGCCAGCAGGGTGCCGAGCACACCGGGGCAGGCGAAGGCGAAGTTGAAGCCGATCGGCAGGACCGCCAGGTAGACGGTCCGCGCGTCGAGCGCGCAGACGTCGGCGCAGGCGCGGGCGTTGTAGGCGTAGTCGTCGTGCGTGCGCGGGATGAGCTTGGGCAGCCCGGTGGTGCCGCCGGACAGCAGCAGGAGGGCGAGATCGGCGGAGTCCGCCCCGCCGGCGTCCAAGCCGGGGCCGGCCGCGGACGCCGGCCCGGATGCCGGCTCGGACGGGGCGCCCGCGCGCAGTGCCTCGAACGGTACGAAGCCGTCGTACGGGCCGGGGTCGCCGACCACGACGACATGCCGCAGCGAGCTGTCCGGCCCTTGCTCGGCCCGTACGTCGTTCAGCAGTTCCCGGTGATCGAACCTGGCGTGCCGGTCGGGCACCACACAGGCCACGGCACCCGCCAGCCGCACCAGATGGCCGATCTCCCGGCGCCGGTGGCCGGGCATGGCGTGCACCGGAACCGCCCCGAGCCGTTGCAGGGCGAACCAGACGAGCAGGAACTCGGCGCGGTTGGGGAGTTGGAGCACCACGCGGTCGCCCCGCCCGATTCCCAGTCCGCGCAGCCCGGCGGCGACCCGGTCGGCCTCCGCGTCCAGGTCCGCGTAGGTCCACCGCCGGTCGCCGTCGACCACGGCGACGCGCTCCCCATGGCCGGTGGCCGCTTGCCGCAGGCGGGCGCCGAAGGTCGTCCCCTGCCAGTGTCCGGCGGCTCGGTAGCGCGCCGACTCGGCCTCGGACCAGGTCGGTTGAGTCTCGGTCATGGGGCTCTGCCTCTCATTGCCGGGCCGTGGGTTCTGGCGCCGGACCTCGTCGTGTGACTACGATGTGAAGTGTAAAAATGATAATCGTTTTTATCTAGACGTAGAGTTCGAGTCCTCCGACCGGAAGGCCCCAGCAGTGAGTGATGAAGCAGTCGTCGAGGAGGTGCGTGCGGCGGTCGCCCGCGCGCTGGACATGGCGCCGCAGGAGTTGGACGACGACCGCGACCTCTTCGAACTCGGTCTCGACTCACTGGTGCTGATGTCCCTGGTCGGTGCCTGGCGGCGCGCGGGCAGCGCGGTCACCTTCCAGGACCTCACCCGCGAGCCGACCCTGGCCGCGTGGACGACGCTGCTGGGGCGCGTCCGCCGCGCCGGCGTCCGCGCCGAACCCGTCGTGGCGGCGCCCGACGCGCAGGCGGAGTCCTTCCCGCTGGCGACGATGCAGCACGCCTACTGGATCGGACGCCAGGACGGCCAGCCGCTCGGCGGTGTCGCCGCGCACTTCTACGTGGAACTCGACGGCCACGACGTCGATCCGGCCCGGCTCGACGCGGCGCTCGGGGAGCTGGTGCGGCGGCACGGCATGCTGCGGGCCGTCTTCGACGAGGACGGCCACCAGCGCTTCGCCGCCTCGGGCGCGCCGCTGACCGTCCACGACCTGCGAGCCCGCACACCCGACGAAGCCGAGTCCGCACTCGAGTCGCTGCGCGAGCGCAACACCCACAGCCGTCCGGACCTCGCCGCCGGTGATGTCTTCCGCGCCGCCCTGTGCCTGCTCCCGGACGGCCGGACCCGACTCCAGCTCGACCTGGACATGATGGCCGGCGACGCGCTGAGCCTGCGCGTCCTCCTGTCCGACCTGCGCCGCTTCTACGAGTGTCCCGACGACCCGCCGCGCGAACTCGCCCTGGACTACCGCCGGTACCTCGCCGAGCACGAGGCCCGGCGCAAGGCCGAACGCGAGCAGCACGCCGCCTGGTGGCGCGAGCGGCTGCCCGAACTGCCCCGCGCCCCGCGGCTGCCGACGACCGTCGACCCGCTCACCCCGGTCGGCGCGCACGACACGGCGCTCACCCACTCCCGCCGGCTCCACCACTGGCTCGGCCCCGACGACAAGGCGGCGCTGATCGACGCGGCCCGCCGGCACGGCCTCACCCCCGCGGCCGCCCTGGCCACCGCCTTCGCCGAGGTCGTCGCCGCCTGGAGCGACAGCCGGCGGTTCCTGCTCAACCTGCCGCTGTTCGACCGAGAGATGTTCCGCCCCGAAGTCGCCGAGCTGGTGGGCGACTTCAGCAGCTCGGTCCTGCTCGACGCGGACCTGAGCCAGGCCCTGCCGTTCTTCCGGCAGGCCCGCCGCCTCCAGGAACGCCTCCAGGAAGGGATCTCGCACGGGGCGTACGGCGGCGTGGAGGTGCTGCGCGACCTGGCCCGGATCGAGGGCACCCCGGTGCTGGCCCCCGTCGTCTACACCAGCGCCATCGGGCTCGGGGAGATCTTCGAGCAGGACGTCCAGAAGTCCTTCGGCCGCCCGTCCTGGATCATCTCGCAGGGCCCGCAGGTCTACCTGGACGCCCAGGTCACCGAGCTGGACGGCGGCCTCCTGCTCAACTGGGACGTACGCGACGGCGTGTTCGAGGCCGGGGTGCCCGAGGCGGCGTTCGACGCCTACCGCCGCCTCCTCACCCGCCTGCTGACCGATCCCGGCGCGTGGGCCCGGCCGGTGGACGGCCTGCTCGCGCCCGACGTCCTGCCCCGGCGCGCGGTCGCGGCCCTGCCGCCCGCCCCCGTCCCGGACCGCGCCCTGCACACCCGCTTCTTCGAGCTGGCCGAGACCGAACCGGACCGCACCGCGGTCATCCGCACCACCGACGACCGGCACACCACCGCCGGCAACCGGGCGCTCTCCGCCGCCAACTCGGTCACCGCCCCCAGCCGTACGGTCGCCGCCGCCGACCCGCTCACCGCCCCCGGCGGCACGGCCCCCACCCCCGGCCGCCTCACCTACGGCGAACTCGCCCACGCGGCCCGGCAGGTCGCCGCCCTGCTGCGCGACCACGGCGTGCGGGAGGGCGACACCGTCACGGTGACCCTGCCCAAGGGCGCCGACCAGATCACCGCGGTCCTCGGCATCCTGGCGGCGGGCGCCGCCTACGCCCCCGTCGGCGTGGAACAGCCCGCCGTACGCAGACACCGCATCCACTCCGTGGCCGGCGCGTCCGCCGTACTCACCGACCGGGCTCACGCCCATCTCTGCGCCGACACCACCGCCGCACCGGTCCTGCTCATGGAGGACGCGCCGGCGGCCCGGCCCGCACCGGTCGTCCGGCCGGACCCGGCCCGGCCCGCCTACGTGCTGTTCACGTCCGGCTCCACGGGCCTGCCCAAGGGCGTCGAGGTCCCGCACCGGGCGGTCGTCAACACCGTCGAGGCGATGGCGGAGCAGCTCGGCCTGGGACCCGAGGACCGCACCCTCGCCCTCTCCGCCCTGGACTTCGACCTCGCCACCTGGGACATCTTCACCCCGCTGTCGCTGGGCGGCCAGGTGGTCACCGTCGGACAGGAGCACCGCCGCGACGCCGACCACTGGGCCCGGCTGGTGCGCGCGCACGGGGTGACGCTGGTGCAGTGCGTGCCCGCCCTGCTGGACCTGCTGATGGCGGCCGGCGAGGCGGAGGGCCTCGGGGACTCGCCGCGCATGGTCCTGCTCGGCGGGGACTGGGTCGGGCTCGACCAGCCCGCCAGGCTCCGGGCCCTCGTGCCGGGCTGCCGTTTCGTGGCGCTCGGCGGCATGACGGAGGCGGCGGTCCACTCGACGGTCTTCGAAGTGGCCGAGACCGACCCGGCCTGGAAGTCCGTCCCGTACGGAGTGCCGCTGCGCAACATGCGGGCCCGGGTCGTGGACGGACGGGGCCGCGACTGCCCCGATCTCGTCCCCGGCGAACTGTGGATCGGCGGCCCCGGCGTCGCGAACGGCTACCGGGCGGACCCCGGGCGTACGGCGGAGCGCTTCGTCGAGTACGACGGCGCACGCTGGTACCGCAGCGGTGACCTGGCCCGTTACCGGCCGGACGGCGTGCTGGAGTTCCTCGGCCGCGCCGACCACCAGGTGAAGATCGGCGGCCACCGCGTCGAACTGGGCGAGGTGGAGTCCGCCCTGGAGGACGACCCCGCCGTCCGGCACGCGGTCGCCACCGTCCTGGACACGCCGGTACGGCACCTCGCCGCAGCCGTGTCCGCACCCGGCGGGGCGGGGCAGGCACCCGATCCGGACGCCGTCCGCACCCGGGCGGCCGAGCGGCTGCCCGCCTACATGGTCCCCGAGCGCGTCCTGCTCCTCGACGGCCTGCCGCTGACCGCCAACGGCAAGCTCGACCGGGCGGCGGTGCACCGGGCGCTGACCGAAGCCGCCGGCCAGGTGCCGGCGGGCAGGTCCGCGCCGGCCGGCCCGGTGGAGACCGCCGTCGCGGCCGAGTGGGCCGAGCTGCTCGGGGTGGCCGAGGTGGGCCGCGAGAGCAGCTTCTTCCTGCTCGGCGGCGACTCCCTCGTCGCGACGCGGATGATCGGCCGGCTGCGCGCCGCCGGGTTCCCCGGCGCCCGGGTGGCCGACCTGTTCGCCCGCCCCGTCCTCCAGCACTTCTGCGCGACGCTGCACCCCGCCCCGGTGACCGGCGAGCAGTCCCCGCCGCTCCTCGTGCCCGACCCGGACCACGCCCACGAACCGTTCCCGCTCACCGACGTCCAGGCCGCCTACCACACCGGCCGCGACCCGCGTTTCACCCTCGGCGGCGTCGGCACCTGGCACTACACCGAGTTCGACGGACCGGACGTCGACCTGGACCGGCTGGAGCGCGCCTGGAACACCCTGGTCCGCCGGCACGGCATGCTCCGCGCCGTCGTCGCGGACGGCCACCAGCGGGTGCTGCCCGACGTACCGCGGGTGCGCGTACCGGTGGCGGACGCCCGCGCCGCCGACCCCGCCGACGCCCTCGCCGGTCTGCGCGCCCGCCTGTCCCAGCAGGTCCGCGACCCCGCCCGGTGGCCGCTCTTCGCCATTGAGGCGGTGCGCTACCACGACGCCGGTGCCCCGCGCACCCGGATCGGCATCGGCCTGGACTACCTGGTCCTCGACGCCCTCTCCATCACCACCCTCTACGCCGAACTGAACACGCTCTACGCCGACCCGGAGCGCGAACTCCCGCCCCTCGACGTGACGTTCCGCGACTACCTGACCCGCCTCCCGGCGGACCCGGAGTCGGTCGCCCGGTCCCGCGACCACTGGCGGACCCGGCTGGCCGAACTGCCACCCCCACCGGCCCTGCCCTTCGCCCGGGACCCGGCCACCCTCGACACCCCCGTCTTCACCCGGCGCCGCTTCAGCCTGCCCGCCGAGGACTGGGGGGCGGTCAAGCGGCGCGCGGCCCGGCACGGTCTGACGCCCTCCACCGTCCTGCTCGCCCTGTACGCGGAAGTATTGGAGGCGTGGAGCGGGACCGACGCGCTGACCGTCACCCTCACCCTCTTCAACCGCCGTGACGTCCACCCCCACCTGCACCGGGTGCTCGGCGACTTCACCTCCCTGTCCCTCGCCGGCCACCGGCGCGACGGCGCGTCCTGGTTCGCGGCGGCCGGCGCGCTGCAACGCCGTCAGGCCGAGGACCTGGACCACGCCGACGTGCCGATCGACTGGCTGCTGCGGGAGTTCGGCCGGCGCACCGGCACCGTGGACGCCGCCGCACCCGTGGTGTTCACCAGCGCCGTCGGCGTGGGCGACGCCACGCTGGCCGGACCGGGCACGGGCTTTCCCGCGAAGGTGTGGGGCATCTCCCAGTCCCCGCAGGTCTGCCTGGACAACCAGGTCACCGAGGAGTCCGGGGACCTGATCGTCACCTGGGACGCGGTGGAGGACCTGTTCGCCGACGGGGTGCTGGACGCCATGTTCGACGCCCACACCCGGCTGCTGCGCCACCTGGTGACCGGCGACTGGCAGGCACCGCTGCCCGATCCGCTGCCCGCCGCCCAGCGCGAACGACGGGCCGCCGCCGCCCGGGAGTCCGCCCTGGAGCCGGTCGCGCCGCGCCCGCTGCACGAGACGTTCTTCGCCCGCGCGGCCGACCGCCCGGGCCGCACCGCCCTGCTCACGACGGCGGGGCAGGAGGTCACCCACGGCGCCCTCGCCGCACAGGCGCTGCGCGTCGCCGCCGCTCTCGTCGACGCGGGCGTACGGCCGGGCGACCTGGTCGCCGTCACCCTGCCCAAGGGCCCGGACCAGATCGCCGCGGTCCTCGGCGTCCTCGCGGCCGGCGCCGGGTACGTCCCCCTCGGCCTCGAACAGCCCGCCGCCCGGCTGGCGCGGGTCCATGCCACGGCCGGTTTCGGCATCGTCGTAGGAGACTGGCCCGGCCCGGACGGCACCGGACCCCGGACCCTTGCCTTCTCCGGCACGCAACGGCATGAGCCGTTGCCGGCGCCGCGCCCGACGGCCCCCGAAGCGCTCGCCTACGTGATCTTCACGTCGGGTTCCACGGGCGCGCCCAAGGGCGTCGAGATCTCGCACGCCGCCGCCTGGAACACCGTCCGCGACATCAACGCCCGGCACGGCATCGGCGCGGACGACCGGGTCTTCGCGCTGTCCGCACTGGACTTCGACCTGTCCGTGTACGACGTCTTCGGCCTGCTCTCGGCGGGCGGCTCGCTCCTGCTGCCGGCCGAGGACCAGCGCCGGGAGCCGGCCCGCTGGCCGGAGCTGCTGGACCGGTACGGCGTGACGGTCTGGAACACCGTCCCCGCCCTCCTCGACCTGCTGCTCGACGCCGACGAACAGCGCGGACCGGACGGCGGCGGCATCCGGGGACTGCGCACCGCGCTGGTCTCCGGCGACTGGATCGGCCTCGACCTGCCCGCCCGGCTGCGCGCCCGGACCACCCGGCCCTGCGCGTTCGTGGCGATGGGCGGGGCGACCGAGGCCGCGATCTGGTCCAACACCCTGACCGTGACCGAGGTGGACCCCCGGTGGGTGTCCATCCCCTACGGGCGTCCCCTGACCGGGCAGCACTACCGGGTGGTCGGCCCGGACGGGCGGGACTGCCCCGACTGGACGCCGGGCGAGCTGTGGATCGGCGGCGCGGGACTGGCCCGCGGCTATCTGGCCGACCCGGCCCGCAGCGCCGAGAAGTTCGTCGTACGGGACGGACGGCGCTGGTACCGGACGGGCGACCTGGGCCGGTACCGGGGCGACGGACTGCTGGAGTTCCTGGGCCGGCTCGACAGCCAGCTCAAGATCGCCGGGCACCGCGTCGAGGCCGGGGAGATCGAGACCGCGCTGGAGACCCACCCCGCGGTCGCGCGGGCCGCGGCGCTGGCCGTGGGGGAGCGCACCGCGAAACGGCTGGTCGCCTTCGTCGTACCGCACGACACCCCGGCCGCCCCCGACCTCGCCGAGGAACTGCTCGGCCATCTCGCCCAGCGGGTGCCCGGCTACGCGGTTCCGTCCCGCGTCCTGCCACTGCCCGCCCTGCCGCTCACCGCCAACGGCAAGGTCGACCGGGGCGCGCTGGCCGGCCTGACCGGCCCCGAACCGGAGGCCACCGGCGAGCCGCCCCGGGGCGAGACCGAGACCGCCCTCGCCGCACTGTGGCGGGAATACCTGCCGGAGCCGGTGCCGGACCGCGACGCCAACTTCTTCACCCTCGGCGGCGACAGCCTCTCCGCGCTGCGCCTGCTCACGGCGGTCGAACACCGGCTGGGAGCCGCCGTGCCCGTCCGCCGCTTCTTCGCCGCGCCGACCGTCGCCGCGCTCGCCGCGGACATCAACCGAACGCTCGCGGCCCACGCGACCGCCTACGAGACCGGAGAGCTGTGAACATCGCTGAACTGCTGGCCCGCTACGCCGACGACGGCGTCATCCTGTGGGCCCAGGACGGACAACTGCGGTTCCGCGCCCCGCAGGGCCGCCTCACCGACACCCACCGCGCCGAACTGCGTACCCACAAGGAAGCCATCCTGCGCCACCTGGCGGCCGGCGAGCCCGCGCTGAGCGGCGACCTGGGCAACCGCCACGAGCCGTTCCCGCTGACCGACATCCAGGCCGCCTACCTCATCGGCCGCACCGACGCCTACGCCTACGGGGGCGTCGGCTGCCACGCCTACGTCGAACTGGAGTACCCCGATCTGGACGTGGACCGCGTCACCACCGTGTGGCGGGAGCTGGTCCAGCGGCACGACATGCTCCGCGCCGTCATCCACCACGACGGCTACCAGCGGGTGCTGCCCGAGGTACCCGGCCTGGTCGTCGGGTCCGACGACCTGACCGTGCTGCCGCCCGCCGCCGCCGACGCGGAGCTGGCCCGCACCCGCGCCCGGCTGTCCGGCCGTGAGACCCCCACCGACCGGTGGCCGCTCTTCGACGTCCACGTGAGCCGCACCACCGGCCGGGCCGTGCTCCACCTGGCCTTCGACATGCTCGTCGTCGACCACGCGAGCCTGCGCCTGCTGCTCGCCGAGTTCCAGCACCGCTACGGCGGCGCGGCCCTCGCCGAGGCGCCGCGGATCACCTTCCGCGACTACGTCCTGGCCCGCCGCGCCCTGGCCGAATCCGACGGCCACGCCCGGGACCGCGCCTACTGGACCGAACGGCTCGGCACCCTGCCGCCCGCCCCCGAACTCCCCCTCGCCGAACCCTGGGAGGCCGGCGGTCCGCCCGCTTCCGGTGCCGCGGTGCCGTTCCGCCGGCTGGAGATCCTGCTGCCCGCGGCCGACCGGGAGCGGCTCACCGAGCGGGCCGCGCGGCACGGGCTGACCGTGTCGACGGTCCTGCTCGCCGCCTACGCCGAGACGGTCGGCCACTGGTCGCGGACCGGCCGGTTCACCCTCAACGTGCCCACGGTCGACCGGCCCGCCCTGCACGCGGACATCGGCCGCCTCGTCGGCGACTTCACCGCCCTGGAACTGCTCGCCGTCGACCTCGACACCCCGGCCACCTTCACGGAACGCACCAGGACCCTCGCGCAGCAGCTCCTCGAAGACCTCGCGCACCCGCTGTTCACCGGCTCCGAGGTGCTCGCCGAGCTGTCCCGCCGGGCCGGCGCCCCGGTCCTGATGCCGGTCGTCTTCACCAGCGCCCTGGGCACCGGCGCCACCGCCGAGGGCGTACCCCCCGAGGTGACCCGGGCCGCCACCCGGACCCCGCAGGTGTGGCTCGACTGCCAGGTCATGCACCGCGGCGACGCGCTCAGCCTGTCCTGGGACATCCGGGAGGGGGCCCTCAGCCACGGCGTGGCCGAGGCCATGTTCGACGCCTGGACGGCACTCGTGCGCCTGCTGGCGGCCGAGGGAGCGGCCGCCGCGGCCGCCTGGGACGCACCGGTGCGCATCGCGCTGCCCGCGGACCAGCGGGCCCGCCGGGACGCGGCCAACGCGACCGGGGGACCGCTGCCCGACGCCCTCCTGCACGAACCCGTGCTCGCCCAGGCCCGGGCCACCCCGGACGCGATCGCGGTCCAGACCCCCGACACCGCGCTCACCTACCGCCAGCTCGTCGCCCGGGCCACCGGCGTGGCGGACGTGCTGACCGCGGCCGGGCTGCGGCCCGGGGAGCCGGTGGCGATCTGGGCGGACAAGGGCTGGGAACAGGCCGTCGCAGTCCTCGGCACACTCCTGGCGGGCGGCGCGTACCTGCCCGTGGACACCGCGCAGCCGCCGGCCCGCCGGGACACCATCCTCGCGGACGCGGCCGTACGCACGGTCCTCACCCAGTCCTGGCTCGCCGAGACCGACGACCTCCCGGCCACCGTGTCGCCGGTCGCCGTCGACCTCGTACCCGAGGCCGCCGCCTCCGCTACGCCCGTGCCCCGGCGTGACCCCGACGACCTCGCCTACGTCATCTACACCTCGGGCTCCACCGGCACCCCCAAGGGCGTGATGGTCAGCCACCGGGCCGCCCTCAACACCGTCCAGGACATCAACCGCCGCTACGCCGTCACCGGCCGCGACCGCGTCCTCGGCATCGCCGGGCTGGGCTTCGACCTGTCCGTCTACGACCTGTTCGGGACCCTCGCCGCGGGCGCCGCCCTCGTCCTCCCGCAGGCCGACCGGCGCGGCGACCCCTCCCACTGGGCCGAACTCGTCCGCGACTTCGGCGTCACGGTGTGGAACTCGGTCCCCGGCCAGCTGCACATGCTGTGCGACTGGCTGCGCTCCGAACCCCCCGCCGCCGACCAGCCGTTGCGGCTCGCGCTGATATCCGGCGACTGGATCCCGGTCGCCCTGCCCGACCAGGCCCGCGCACTGCTGCCCGGACTGGAGATCATCTCCCTCGGCGGTGCCACCGAGGGAGCCATCTGGTCCATCGCCCACCCGATCGGCGAGGTGGACACCGCCCGCCCGAGCATCCCCTACGGCACCCCGCTGACCAACCAGACGTTCGCCGTGCTCGACCGGCACCTGCGGCCGCGCCCCGAGTGGGTGCCCGGCGAGCTGTACATCGGCGGTGCCGGTGTCGCCCTCGGCTACCTCGGCGACCAGGCCCGCACGGCGGAGCGGTTCCTCATCGGGCCCGACGACGGACAGCGGCTCTACCGCACCGGTGACCTGGGGCGGTATCTCCCGGACGGGACGATCGAGTTCCTGGGCCGGCAGGACGCCCAGGTCAAGATCCGCGGCTACCGGGTCGAACTCGCCGAGGTGGAGGCCGCCGTGCAGGCCCACCCGGCGGTGGCGGCGGGCGCGGTCGTCGTCGACGACTCGGCGGCGGGCGGACGCCGGCTGGCCGCGTTCGTGGAGACGGCCCGCAAGGACGGCGCCGAACCGCTCCCGCCCGGAGCCGACCGGGCGCGCACGGCCGCCGCCGACGCCGTGGCGGAAGCCTCCGCCGCTGTCGACGCCGCACGGCTGGGGGAGTTCCTGGCCGCGCTGGACGAGGTGGCGCTCGCCGAGATGACCCGGGTCCTGGCGGACCGCGGCGGGTTCGAGGACGGTGCCGCCCGCACGGCCCAGGAGGTGGGCACGGCGCTCGGTGCCACACCCCGGCACCGGCACATCGTGCGACGCTGGCTGCGCGCGCTCGCGGCCCGGGACCGGCTCACCCACCGCGACGCCGACGACACCTACACCGGCCTGGTCCCCGTCACCGCGGCCGACGTGGAGGAGCGCTGGCGGCGGGCCGCCGGCCTGGAGCACGAGGTCGGGTGGAGCACCGAGCTGCTGACCGTGATGCGCACCTGCGCCGAGCGGCTGCCCGAACTGGTCGCCGGCCGGGTCGGCATCCGGGACCTGCTCTTCCCCGGCGCGGCGACCGAGGCCGCGGACGCCGCCTACCGGGACAACCTCGCCATCCGGCACCTCAACCGCGCGGTGGTCGCCGCGCTGCGCGAGATCGCCGCGGCGCACACCGGTGAGGAGCGGCTGCGGGTGCTGGAGGTGGGCGGCGGAGTCGGCGGCACCACCGGCGAACTGGTGCCCGTGCTCGCCGAGTACGGCGTCGACTACCTGTTCACCGACCCGTCGGCGTTCTTCCTGAACGAGGCCCGCGAGCGCTTCGCCGACCACACCTGGGTCCGCTACCAGCGCTTCGACGTCGACGAGGACCCGCGCGCCCAGCACCTGCTGCCCAACACCTTCGATGTCGTGGTCTGCGCCAACACCCTGCACGCCGCCACCGACGCCGACGCGGCGGTGGCCCGGCTGCGGGAGCTGCTGGTGCCGGGCGGACAGCTGGTGTTCGTGGAGAACACCCGCGACGAGAACCTCCCGCTGCTGGTCTCCATGGAGTTCCTGGAGGTGGCCGGCCCGGCCTGGACCGACGTGCGCGAACACACCGGCCAGTCCTTCCTCACCCACCCCCAGTGGCGCCAACTCCTCGAACGGCACGGCGCCGCCCACGTCACCTCGCTGCCGCGGGCCGAGGACACCCTGGCGCGCACCGGACAGGAGGTGTTCCTCGCCACGATGAAGGCCGACCGACACCACATACCGGTGGGGGAGCTGGCCCGCACGGCCGCCACCCGGCTCCCGGAGTACATGCTGCCCTCGGTGTGGCAGGTGGTCGACACCCTGCCGCGCACCGCCAACGGCAAGACCGACCGGACGCGGCTGCGGACCTGGCTGCCGAGGGAGAGCACACCGGCCGTGGTGGCCGAGCGGCCCAGGGACGACCTGGAACACAGCCTGGCCGACCTGTGGACGGAACTCCTCGCGGTCGAACAGGTCAGCCGCGACGACGACTTCTTCGACCTCGGCGGCGACTCGCTGCTGGTCGCCCGGATGGTGGGCCGGCTGCGCGAACGCGTACCGCAGGCCGCCGATCTGGAGTGGGAGGTGGTCCTGCGGCACATGCTGCGCCGCCCCACCGTGGCCGGCCTCGCCGGGTTCCTGCGCGGCCTGACCGGCGCCGGGGACGCGCCCGCGGCGAACGCCGTGCGCACCGACCCGGTGATCCACCTGCACGGCGCCCGCTCGGCCGACGAGCCCACCACCGTCCTGGTGCACGCCGGCACCGCGACGATCATGCCGTACCGGGCGCTGATCACCGAGATCCGGCGCCGCTCGCCCGGCCTCGCCGAGGTCGTCGGCGTGGAGGTCCCGGACCTCGACGGCTTCCTCGGCGCCGAGCCGGAGGGCCTCATCGAGCAACTGGCGGCCGACTACGCGCGGGCCCTGACGGCGGACGGCCGCCGCCGCTTCCACGTCGTCGGCTACTGCCTGGGCGGCCTGATCGCCACCGAAGTGGCCCGCAACCTGGCCGAGTCCGGCGCGGAGGTGGAGAGCCTCACCGTCATCAGCAGCCACAGCCCCCGCTTCCGGCTGGACGACGAACTGCTCGCCGAGTACTCCTTCGCCGTCATGATGGGCATCGACCCCGCCGACCTCGGCTTCCCCGCCGACCAGTACCGGGTGGCCGCCGCGGCCGACGCCGTCCTCGCCGCCAGCCCCGGAGTCCTCCCGGACGGCGGACTGGCCGCACTGCCCGCGGAGTTCGAGGACGTCGCGGGCTGCTTCCGGCACCTGGCCGGCGTACCCCGCGCCACCCGCATCGCCCGGATGTGCGAGGCGGTGCCCGCCTCGGCCGGCACCTACGCACCCGACCACATGACCCGGCTCTTCCTCGCCTTCCGCCAGAGCGTCTTCGCCATCACCCGCTACGCCGCCGAGCCCTACGCCGGTGACATCACCTTCCTGCGGCACGACGGCGCCTACCCCTTCCCCGGCAGCAAGGACGCCGTGACCGCCTACTGGGAGGAACTCGCCCTGGGCGACCTGGACATCGTCGACATCGGCGGCGACCACTACAGCTGCCTGTCCGTCGAGCACGCGCCCGGCGTCCTCAAGACCCTCGGGGAACTCACCCAGGGGGCGATCACCCGATGACCAGACCCCTGATCGGCGTCCTCGGTGCCGCCGGCGCGGTCGGCCGGGCCGCCGTACGCGAACTGCGCGCCCTCGGCCACACCGGGCTGCGCCTGGGCGGCCGTACCCCCTCGGCGCTGCGCGCGGTCGCCGAGGAGGTCCCCGGCGGCCACGCCGAGACCGTCCGGGCCGACGCGACGGCACCGGACGGCCTGCGCGCCTTCACCGAGGGCTGCGCCGTCGTCCTCAACTGCGTCGGCCCCACCTACCTGCTGCGCGCCACAGTGGCCTCGGCGGCACTGGCCGCCGGCGCCGATTGCGTCGACGTGGCCGGCGACGACCCGGCCGCCGAGGACCTCTCGAAGGCAGGCGACCCGGCCCGGGACGGCCGTACCGTCGTCCTGTCGGCGGGCGCCCTGCCCGGCCTGTCCAGCCTGCTGCCCCGCTGGCTGGCCGGCCAGGGCCTGGACACCGTCTCCGCGCTGACCGCGCACTGCGGCGGCCTGGAGCCCTGCTCGCCGACGGTGGCCCGCGACCTCATGCTCTCCCTCAGCTCCGGCGGGGCGGACGGCGCGGCCTACGGCGAGGCCCTCGCCGCCGTCCGCGGCGGCCGGCGCGTGCCGCGCGCCCTGCGCACCGTTGAGGACACCGAACGCGACGGTTTCCCCGGCCGGGTGGCCGTGCAGCCCTACCTCAGCGGTGAGAGCGAACGCCTCGCCGGCGTCCTCGGCCTGGACCGCCTCGACTGGTACAACGTCCACCCCGGACCCCGGGTCCGCGCACTCCTGAACCTCCTCCCGGCGCGCCTCGCCGCCGGCGACGACCCGGCTCGGCTGGCGGACCGGCTCATCCTCGCCGCCGACCTCGACCTGGCCGGCCGCAAGCCCTACTACGTCATGGACTTCGCCCTGTCGGGCACCGCGTCCGGACAGCCGGCCACCGCCGGACTGACCCTGCGCGCGGCCAGCAGCTACCGGCTCACCGCGGCCGTCGGCGCGCTCGCGGCGGACGCCGTGCTCCGCGCCGAGATCCCGCCCGGCGTGCACTTCGCCTGCGACGTGCTGGACCCCGGCACGGTGGTACGGCACCTGCGCGCCGAGCGGGTCGCGGACCTTTGGCCCACCGGCACGGCGGCCGACGCGGAGCCGGTGGAAGAGGGGGCGCTGTGAGTACCTCCACGAGGACCGCGAGGCCGTTTCGCGTGCTGGTGTGCGGCACCAACTTCGGCCGCTTCTACGCCGAGGCGGCCCGCCGGCGCCCCGGGTTCGAGCTGGCCGGCCTCCTCAGCCGGGGCTCGGCCGCCTCCCGGGCCTGCGCCCACCGCCTCGGCGTGCCGCACTACACGGACGTCGACGATCTCCCGGCCGGCATCGACGCCGCGTGCGTGGCGGTGAGTTCCGCCATCTCCGGGGGGCAGGGCACCGAGCTGGCCCGGGCGCTCATGGACCGGGGCATCCACGTCCTTCAGGAACACCCCGTCCACCTCACCGAACTGACGGAGAACCTCAAGCACGCCCGCCGCCGCGGAGTGCGGTACCGCCTCAACACCCACTACCCGCACGTCGCCCCGGTCCGCGCCTTCACCGACGCGGCCCGCCGGCTCGTCGCCCGGCAGCGCCCGCTCTTCGTGGACGCCGCCACCCCGGTCCACCTGATGCACCCGCTGGTGGACATCCTCGGGCAGGCCCTGGGCACCCTGCGGCCCTGGCGCTTCGCGGACCCGGCGCCGCTGCCCGACGGCATCGGCCCGCAGCCGTTCCGCTCCCTGCACGGAGTGTTCGCCGGAGTGCCGCTCACCCTGCGCGTGCACCACCAGCTCGACCCGTCCGACCGGGACAACCACGCCCTGCACTGGCACCGGATCTCCCTGGGCACGGAGGGCGGGGTCCTCACCCTGGCCGACACCCACGGGCCCGTCCTGTGGAGTCCCCGCCTGCACATCGGGCGCGACGCCGACCGGCGGTTCGTCCTGGACGGGCCGGGCACCGGCCGCCTGGGGCTGGCCACCACGTCCGTCGTCGGGACCACCGGCACCTTCCGCACCGTCTTCTCCGACCTGTGGCCGCAAGCCGTCGGACGCGCCCTCGACGACCTGCGCGAGGCCGCCGAACGAGGCGACGACGCCCTGCGTGCGGGCCAGTACGAGCTGGCGGTGTGCCGGATCTGGACCGACCTCGCGGCCCGGCTCGGACCACCTCAGATCGTACGGCCGGCCACCCCCGAGCCGCTCGCGGTCAGCGACGTCTTCGCGGCCGACGTCTTCCCGGCTCCGGCACCGGCTCCGCCGGTGCCGGCCCAGGAGCCCTCCCCGGCCCGGGAGTCGGCCCCAGCCCCCGCCACCCCCCTTCCCGCCCCCGGCCACCCCACCGCCTACACCCCGTCGGCGGAGTTCTTCGACCTCGTCGCCGCCGAGCACACCGCCACCGCGAGCGCCCCGGCGATCGCCGCCCTCCTCACCGACGCGGACCTGAGCGGCGGGCCGGTGGTCGACATCGGGGCCGGCACCGGGCTGGTGACCGAGGCCGTGGCCCGGGCCCGGCCGGACCTGGAGATCCTCGCCTGCGAACCGGCGGTCGGCATGCGCGCCGTGCTCACCAGCCGCGTCTTCAGCGACCCGGACCTGCGCTCCCGGGTCACGGTCACCGCCGACGCCGCCCCCGGCCTGGACCTCCCCGACCGGATCGGCGCCGTCCTGCTCTGCGGCGTCCTCGGCCACCTCGACGCCGACGAGCGGGCCCTGCTGTGGCGCCGGCTGACCCGGCGGCTGGCCCCCGGCGGGCTGGTGGTCGTCGAACTCATGGGGTTCGAGGAGCCCCTCACCCTGCCCGAGACCCGGCTCGCCACCGCCACCGCCGGACACCACCGCTACGAATGGTGGTTCGCCGGAGCGCCCGACACCACCGACGAGGGTGCGATGCGCCTGCACTCCACCTGGCGCGTCCACCGGGACGACGCCACGCAGGCGGTACGCGAAGTCCACGACTCCTACCGCTGGGCCCCCTTCGGCCTGAAGGACGTGGTGGCCGAGTCCGGCATGACCGCGCACCCCCTGCCGACCCGCCCCGGCGCACCCCCGCTGGCCGTACTCACCTTCCCCGCCGAACCCACCACCGAGGACCTGCGATGAGCACCCCCGAACCCGCGCCCCGCGACTTCCCGATCCGCCGCGGCTGCCCCTTCGCCGCCCCCGCGGAGTACGCCACGCTGCGCACCGACGACCCGGTCGCCCGCGTCACCCTGCCGACCAAGAAGGAAGCCTGGGTGGTCACCCGCTACGACGACGTACGCGAACTGCTCGCCGACCCGCGGGTCAGCGCCGACATCCGCCGCCCGAACTTCCCCGCCCTCGGCGAGGGCGAACAGGAGGCCGGGGCCAGGTTCCGGCCCTTCATCCGCACCGACGCCCCCGAGCACACCCGCTACCGGCGGATGCTGCTGCCGGCGTTCACCGTCCGCCGGGTCCGCGCGATGCGGCCCGCCGTGCAGGCCCGGGTGGACGAGATCCTGGACGGCATGCTCGCCGCGGGCGGCCCCGTGGACCTCGTCGCCGCGTACGCCAACGCCGTCTCCACCTCGGTGATTTGCGAACTGCTCGGCATCCCCCGGGCGAACCTCGAATTCTTCCGGGACGTCACCCGCGTCTCCGGCTCCCGGCACAGCACCGCCGAAGAGGTCTCCGAAGCCCTGGGCGGTCTGTTCGGCCTGCTCGCCGAACTGGTCGCCGAACGCCGCGAGGAGCCCCGCGACGACCTGATCTCCCAGCTCGTCACCGACCACCTGGTCCCCGGCCACGTGACGACGCAGCAGTTGCTCTCCACCCTCGGCATCACCATCAACGCCGGCCGCGAGACCACCACCAGCATGATCGCCCTGAGTACCCTGCTGCTCCTGGACCGGCCGGAGCTGCTGGCGCAACTGCGCGCCGACCCCGCGCTGATGCCCGCCGCCGTCGACGAACTCCTGCGCGTGCTGTCCGTCGCCGACTCCATCCCGCTGCGGGTGGCCGCCGAGGACATCGAGCTGTCCGGCCGCACCGTCCCCGCCGACGACGGTGTCATCGCCCTCCTGGCCGGCGCCAACCACGACCCTGAACAGTTCGACCACCCCGAGCGGGTCGACTTCCACCGCACGGACAACCACCACGTGGCGTTCGGCCACGGCGTGCACCAGTGCGTCGGACAGCACCTGGCGCGGCTGGAGCTGGAGGTCGCCCTGGAAACGCTCATCCGCCGCGTTCCCACCCTTCGCCTGGCCGGCGACCGGGACCAGGTCGCCGTCAAGCACGACTCGGCCACCTTCGGCCTGGAAGAACTGACGGTGACCTGGTGACCGCCCCCTTCCCGTCCCGCGCCTCCGCCCGCGCCGGCAGCCCGTGGCTCCGGCGGTGGAACGACGGCGCCGCATCCCGGTTCACACTGATCTGCCTGCCGCACGCGGGCGGCAGCGCCACCTTCTACCGGCCCTGGGCGGCGCTGCTGCCCCGCGAGGTGGAACTCCTGGCCATCCAGTACCCCGGCCGCGAGGACCGCCTCGAAGACCCCGAGGTCACCGGCATGGGCGAGCTGGTGAACGCGGTGGCGGACGCCGTCCTGCCGCTGCTGGACCGGCCCTACGCCCTGTTCGGGCACAGCATGGGCTCCGCCGTCGGCTGGGAACTCGCCCACGAGCTGCACCACCGCGGCGCACCACTGCCGCGCCGGCTGTTCGCCTCGGGCCGGGCCGCCCCCGGCACCGCGGTGACCGGGCAGCTGCACCGCCAGGACGACGCCGTACTGGGCGCGGAACTGGCCCGGCTCGGCGGCACCAGCCGTGAGGTCCTCGACGATCCCGCACTGCGCGCCCTGATCCTGAAGGCCGTCCGCCACGACTACCGGATCATCGAGACGCACCGGCCCGCTGACCGGCCGCCGCTGACCTGCCCGGTCCATGTGCTGACCGGCAGCGCGGACCCGGAGCTCGGCGAGCGGCGCTGCCGGGAGCGGGCCGGCGGCTGGGCGGACCTGACCACCGCCCGCACCGAGGTGTGCGTCTTCCCCGGCGACCACTTCTACCTCACCCCGCGCCGCCGCGAGGTGGCCGCCACCGTCCTGCGCCGGATGGACCCCTCCCTGACCACCGGCGCCCGCACCTGGCCGAGCACCCCGTGAACCGCCCGCCCGGAAACCCTCACGCCCGGAGAGCGTCGTGATCGACTACTACTCCACCTCCGCCGAGTTCTACGAACTGGTCGCCACCCGGCACACCGCCAGCAGCGGCCCCCCGCTGACCCGCGTACTGACCGGCCTGGACGTGTCCCACGGCCCGGTCCTGGAGATCGGCGCGGGCACCGGACGCGTCACGGAGGTCATCGCCGCGGCCCTGCCCGAGGCCGAGATCCTCGCCGCCGAACCGTCCGCCACCATGCGCGCCATGCTCACCTCCCGCGTCGCCCGCGACCCCGGACTGCGGCGCCGGGTGACCGTGACCGACGGCGCCGCCCAGGACCTCGCCCTGCCCGAACGGCTTTCCGCCGTGGTCGTCTTCGGCGTGGCCGGTCACCTCACCGTCCCCGAACGCGTCGCCCTGTGGAAGCGGCTCGCGGCCCGCCTGCCGGCCGGCGCCCCCATCGTCGTGGAGCTGATGGGGGTCTCCGCGCCCCGCGTCATCCCCCCGGTGATGTCCCTCAGGGAGACCATCGGCCGCCAGACCTACGAGTGGTGGATCGGCGGTGAACCCATCGGCGGCGACGCCATGCGGTTCACCACCACCTGGAAGGTGCTGCGCGAGGGCCGCACCGTGCGCGAGGTCGCCGACAGCTACGACTGGCACACCTTCGACGTCGCCCGGCTGGCCCGGGAGGCCGGCCTGACCAGCCGCCGCATCACCGAGGCGGGCGGCAGGCCCATCCCCGAAATCGGAGTACTCGTCACATGACACCCCAACCGTCCGGCCCGACCCCGGACCCCACAGCCCCCGGCCCGCAGCGGGGTACCGGGACGGCCCCACTCCCGCCGCTGCGTGAGCTGGCCGCGCCGGTCCGGGGCCGGCTGGCCCTCGCCGTCGGTCTCCAGACCGTCGCCGCCCTCGCCGGAGTCGTCCCCTTCATCGCGGTCTCGCGCATCGCCGGCCGCCTCACCGAAGGGTCCCCGGCCGCCGGCGGGGCCCTGTGGCCGCTGGTCACGCTGGCCTGCGCCGCGGGCCTGCTCGCCCTGGTGTGCGGCACCGCGGCCGGCGCCCTGGCACACCTGGCCGACAACGACCTCCAGCTCGCCCTGCGCCGCCGGCTCGCCCGGCGGATCGGGCGGCTGCCGCTGGGCCGGCTCACCGAGCGGGGCACCGGCGAGGTCAAGCAGGCGGTGCAGGACGACGTGAGCGCGCTGCACACGCTGTTCGCCCACACCCTGCTCGACGTCGTCGCCGTGCTCACCGCCCCGGTCCTCGCCCTGGGCTACCTGTGCACCGTCGACTGGCGTCTGGCCCTGGCCGCCGTCGTGCCCCTGGCCCTGGGCGTGTTCCTCTTCGGCCGGGCCATGTCGGGCGCGGCCGCGCAGATGGCCGAGTTCGGCGCCGCGGTGGGGCGGATCTCCGCCGCCACCGTGGAGTTCGCGTCCGGCATCGCCGTCTTCAAGAGCTTCGGCCGCGGCCGCGGCGCCCACGAGCGTTTCGTCCGCGCCACCGAAGGTTTCGCCGGCTTCTTCGCCGGCTGGGTCCGGGCCACCCTGGTCAACTCCACCGCCGCCGTTCTGGTGGTCACTCCGGCCGTCGTCCTGCTGCTGTTGACCGCGGCGGGCGCGGTGCTGGTCACCGACGGGTGGACGACCGGCGCCGACCTGGTGCCGTTCCTGCTGCTCGGCCCGGCCGTGGCCGCCCCGATGGGCGTCGTCGGCCCCCGGGTCCAGCAGATCCGGGCCGGCCAGGCCGCCGCCGTACGCGTCACAGAGCTCCTGCACGCCCCCACGCTGCCCGAGCCCGCCGCCCCCGCCGTCCCCGACGGCCACCACGTCCGCCTGCGCGGCGTGTCCTTCTCCTACGACGGACACACCGACGTCCTTCGCGGCATCGACCTCGACCTGGCGTCGGGCACGGTCACCGCACTGGTCGGCCCGTCCGGTTCGGGCAAGTCCACCCTGGCCTCGCTGCTGCCGCGCTTCCACGACGTGACGGCCGGCACGGTGACCCTCGGCGGCGCCGACCTGCGGGACATCGCCGCCACCGAGCTGTACCGGCGGGTCGGCTTCGTCCTCCAGGACGTCCGGCTGCTGCGGGCGAGCGTCGCCGACAACATCCGCCTGGGCCGCCCCGACGCCACCGACACGGAGGTCGAGCGGTGCGCCCGCGCCGCCCGTATCCACGACCGGATCACGGCCCTGCCCGACGGCTACGCCACCGAACTGGGCACATCCGTCGCCCTGTCCGGCGGCGAGGCCCAGCGCCTGTCCATCGCCCGGGCGCTGCTCGCCGACGCCCCCGTCCTGGTCCTGGACGAGGCGACCGCGTACGCCGACCCGCACTCCGAGGCCCTGATCCAGGACGCGCTGTCCGCGCTCGCGGCCGGCCGCACCCTGCTCGTCATCGCCCACCGGCTGGCCACGGTCCGCTCGGCCGACCGGATCGTGGTGCTGGCGGACGGACGCGTCACCGAACAGGGCCGCCACGACGACCTGCTGGCCGCCCGGGGCCGGTACGCCGCCCTGTGGCAGGCCCAGCGGACCCCGGACGACATCCGAGAGGGAAGCACCCGATGATCCGTCAGCTCTACCACGTCCTGGGCCCGGAGGGCGCCCGCCCCCTGCACCGGCTGCTCGCCCTCCAGAGCGCGGCGGCCGTCCTCCAGGGCGTCGCCTTCGCCCTGCTGGTGCCCGTCCTGCGCGCCCTGCTCGGCCCGCACCCCGACACCGTCTGGCCCTGGCTGACGGCCTTCGCCGGCTGCGCGCTCGCCCACGCCGCGCTCCAGGGCGCGGCCATCGCCGGCGGGTTCACGGCCGGCTCCCGGCTCTCCCGGGTCCTGCACCACCGTATGGCGGACCAGGCCCTGCGCCTGCCCGTCGGCTGGTTCACCGCCGGCCGCACCGCCGAGTTCAGCCGGCTCGCCGGACCGGACGTCATCCAGGTGATGAGCACCCCGGCCCACCTGCTGCGCCCGTTCCTCACCTCGCTCCTCACCCCGGTGACGCTGGTGGCCGCCACCTTCTTCTTCGACGTCCGCACGGCCCTGGTGCTGCTGTGCTGCCTCCCCGTGCTGTTCGCCGTGCGGGCGGCGAGCACCGCGGTGCTGCGCCGCCTGGACCTCGGCCGGGACGCCGCGATCGGCGAGTCGGCCGACCGGGTCCTGGAGTACACCCGCAACCAGCCCGTGCTGCGGGCCTTCGGCCGGACCGCCGAGGGCTACGGGGCGCTGGACGACGCCCTGCTGGCCGAGGCCCGCGCGGACCGGCGGCTGATCGCCCGGGGGCTGCCCGGCCTGGTCTCCTTTTCCTTCGCCACCCGCCTTGTGTTCGCCCTGCTGCTCGCGCTCGGCGTCTCCTGGTACCTCGACGGGTCCCTCACCGTGCCCACCCTGCTGGCGCTCCTGGTGCTCCTGGTCCGGCTGACCGACGCGGTGTCGTCGGCCGCCGAGGCGGGCGCCGGTCTGCGCATCGCCCGCAACACCCTTCAGCGGCTGGGCGCCTTCCTGGACGAACCGCCCTTCCCGCAGCCCGCGGAGCCGAAGAGGCCCCGGGACGCGAGCGTGGAGTTCACCGCGGTCGGCTTCCGCTACGACACCGGCCCGGCGGGCCGCGCGGCCGCCCGCCCGGTCCTGCGCGACGTGACCTTCCGGCTGCCCGAGCGCAGTATGACGGCGCTGGTCGGGCCGTCCGGCGCGGGCAAGACCACGGTCGCCGGGCTGCTCGCCCGCTTCCGGGACGTCACCGAGGGCACCGTCCGGGTCGGCGGCGTCGACGTCCGCGAGATCGGCGCCGCCGACCTGGCCGCCCACGTCGCGGTCGTCTTCCAGGACGTCTACCTCTTCGACGGCACGATCGAGGAGAACGTCCGGATCGCCGCCCCCGACGCGAGCCCCGGTCAACTGGCCGAGGCCGCCGCCCTGTCCGGCCTGGACCGGGTGATCGAGGAACTCCCCGAGGGATGGGCCACCAAGGCGGGAGAAGGCGGCGCGCGGCTGTCCGGCGGGCAGCGCCAGCGCGTGTCCATCGCCCGCGCCCTGCTCAAGGACGCCCCGATCCTGGTCCTCGACGAGGCCACCGCCGCCCTCGACCAGGAGAACGAGGCCCTGTTCGCCGAGACCGTGCGCGCCCTGGCCGGCCGCAAGACCCTCCTGGTCATCGCCCACCGGCTGAGCACCGTCGTGAACGCCGACCAGATCCTGGTCCTGGAGGACGGCGAGATCACCGAACGGGGCACCCACGACGACCTGGTCACCGCGGGCGGCACGTACGCCTCCTTCTGGGAGCGACGGTCCCGGGCCCACGGCTGGCGGCTGGCGGCGGCCCGGCCATGACCCGCCCCCCGACACCGGCACACGAGGAAAGGCACCACACGATGAGCACCGCCACCCGGCCCCTGTGGCAGACCTGGGCGCGTTGCGTCCCCCCGCTCGCCCACGTGAGCGTCCAGGAGCCCAGCCCCGACCCCGCGGCCACCGTCACCCGCCTCGCCCGGGCCCGACTGGCCGGCCAGTACCTGGCCTACGAGGCGGCGGGCGGCGTCTGGCACTTCGCGGCGGGCTCCGCCGTGAGCGTCACCGCCGACGCCACCACCCTCACCGCGCGGGCCGCCGGACGGACCTGGACCTCACGCACCGACGGGCAGCCGCTGACCGCGTTCGCCACCGCCCTGTCCGCCCTGCGCGACGCGGACACCGCCGGACGCCACTTCTACGGCTGGGCGGCCTTCGAACTCGCCCACCTCCTGCACGCCGACCCCGCGGCGGCCGGCGACCGGCCGCTGCTGCACGCGCTGGTCCCGTCCGTCGAGGTGACCCTCACCGCCGACCGGACCGTGATCCGCGCGGTCGACGAGGCATGGGCGCGCAAGACGGCCGACCTGCTCGCGCAGCCGGCGGCGCGGCCGGCGGCCCCCGGCCAGTGGCCGCCGGATCGGACCGAGAGCGTCCTCACCACCGGCAGCGCCGCCTACGGCCGGGCGGTGGCCCGCACGGTCGCGGACATCAGGGCCGGACTCCTGGAGAAGGCCGTGCTGTCCCGGAAGGTGCCGCTGCCCGCCGGGACCCGCCCGGACTTCCCCGCGACCTACCTCGCGGGCCGCCGCGCCAACACCCCGGCCCGCTCCTACCTGCTGGACTGCGGCGGCCACCAAGCGGCCGGGTTCAGCCCCGAGACCGTCCTGGAGGTCGGCGAGGACGGACGCGTGAGCACCCAGCCGCTGGCCGGCACCCGCGCCCGGGGCACCGACCCGGCGGAGAACGAGCGCAGACGGGCGGAACTGCTCACGGACCCCAAGGAGATCCACGAACACGCCGTCTCGGTGCGGCTGGCCTGGGAGGAGATGGCAGCGGTGTGCCGCCCCGGCTCCGTGGTGGCCGAGGAGTTCATGGCGGTGCGGCCGCGCGGCCCGGTGCAGCACCTGGCCTCACGGGTGACGGGCCGGCTGCGGCCCGGGGCCGGACCGTGGGACGCGTTCGCCTCGCTCTTCCCCGCGATCACCGCCACCGGCGTGTCCAAACGCGCCGCCCTCCAGACGCTGGCCCGCCACGAGGAGGGGACCCGGGACCTGTACGGCGGCGCGGTGTTCCGGGCGAGCACCGCCGGCACCCTGGACGCCGCCCTGGTCCTGCGCACCCTCCTCGGCACGGGCGACCAGGCCTGGCTGCGCGCGGGCGCCGGCGTCACCGCCCAGTCCAGCCCCGAACGGGAGACCGAGGAGACCTGCGAGAAACTGCGCAGCGTCGCTCCGTACCTCAGATTCACCGAGCGCTGATCCGGCACCTTCACTCCGCGCCGACGGTGCCTGTCGGGATGGCCGGCCGGAATGGCCGCACCCGGGGCACTGTGCCGGAGCGGGGATCTCGATGACCGGGTGGTCAGGGCGCGTCGACGAGGGTCCGGCCGGCAGCGGGCGCGAGCGCGGTGACCGCGCTCGCGTAGGCGGACTGCACACGGGAACGCTCGGTGGCGTTCGGTGTGGCGTTGGTGCAGGCCGTGCCGGCGCTCGACCCCGACATCAGCTGTGAGCAGGGACCGGGCTTGGTGTCCGGCAGCCCGAGGCTGTGCCCCAGTTCGTGAGCGGCGATCCGAGTCTTGTCGTACCCCTGGTCCACGGCCTGGCTGCCGAGCTCGACGCGGACCTGACGGCCCGGACGCACCGGGCCGAGGGTGGCCTGCGGCCAGCCCGTGGTGGCGACGATCACGATCTCGGCCGTGGTGCCGGGCGCCGCTTCCACCAGATGGACGTTGCTCACGTTCGTGTTCCACGAGGCGACTCCGGCCGCGATCGCGGCTTCCCATCCTGCGGCGCCACTGTCGTCGTAGCGAAGGGTCACCGCTGCCGCCTGCGCGGTGGACGATTCACCCGAGGCAGCGGTGGCGGCGGTCGCGGGACCCGCTATGGCGAGGACGAGCGCTGTGGCGGAAGTGGCTGCCTTGAGCCAAGTGCCGAGGGGCATTGCCGCTCCTTCATCCGTGGGGGAACCCGGCCCCGGCGGGGCCGGACGCACCGTCGACCACCCCTTTGGGGCGTTGCGATGGTATGCCCTTCAAACCACACCCGTCATGCACCTGTCACGATGAATTTCCGTCGGAACAAGCAGACAGACGGCCTTCGAGATGTCGTGGTGACGGGATGCCGCACCGGCCCTCGTGGTCCCGGCAGCATCCCTTACGATGCCGTGATCACGGTGCGCACGAAGCGCATCGAAGGGGGAGGGACACCACACATGGTGAACAGACATGGCCTGGGCGGCGGATGGCGAACGGGGGCGCTCGTGGTCGCCGTCGTCATGAGCGGCCCGCTTGTCTCGGTCACACCCGCGGCAGCGGTGCACGGAGCGGTTCCCGGCGACTTCAACGGCGACGGATACCGCGACGCCGTACTGCCCGCACCGGGTGCGAACGTCGCCGGCAAGCAGGGTGCCGGTGCCGTGGTGGTGCTGTACGGATCGAAGTCGGGCCTGGCCACGTCCCGGCGGGCGACTCTCACGCAGAACACAGCCGGGATCCCGGGTACCGCAGAGGCGCACGACGGTTTCGGCACGGCCACCGCGACGGAGGACCTCAACCGGGACGGCTACGCCGACCTGGTGGTCTCCGCGCCGTACGAGGACACCGCGGCCGGCAAGGACGCGGGTGCGGTGACGGTCCTGTGGGGGAGCAAGAAGGGTCTGACGTCCGGCACCGGCCTCCCCGCGGCCACCGCCGGCGGGTACTACGGCCTGGACGTGGCGGCGCTCAGCACCGGTGCCGGCGCGAAGACCACGGTGGTCGTCGCCGGATACGAGGGGTCGGTGCGTTTCTCCGGGCCGTTCAGCCGCACCGGCACCTACGGCCAGTCCGCGCAGAACCGGGACATCGGATCCGTCAACAGCGTCGCCCTGGGCGACTTCGACCACAACGGCGCGCCGGACGAGGCGGCCGTCACCGTCCGCTCCAGCGGGCTCAGTGGCGGCGAGGTGTACGCCGACCCGGTCTACGACGGCGCGCAGAAGTCCGGCAACGGCCTGATCGCCGCCACCGGGGACGTCAACGGCGACGGATACGCCGACCTCGTGGTCGGCGACCCCGACGAGCCCGAGGTGACGGCCGGAAGCGACGGTGCGCTCGGTGGCCGGGTGCTCCTGTGGTACGGCTCCGCGAACGGCGTCTCCCGCGATGCGGAACCCGTGCGGCTGACCCAGAACACTCCCGGTGTCCCCGGGGCGAGCGAGAAGTACGACGCGTTCGGCGCCGCGCTCGCCGTCGTGGACCTCAACCGTGACGGGCTGGCGGACATCGTGGCCGGCGCTCCGTACGAGGACACCGCCCAGCCGAACGCGGGGCAGATGACGGTGATCCCCGGACGCCGTACCGGAGCCCTGGGCGGCGGAGCGTACGCGTTCACCCAGGACACCGCCGGTGTTCCCGGCGGCGGCGAGCGAGACGACTTCTTCGCGACCACCGTGGCCGCCGGCGACATCGACAAGGACGGCAAGCCCGAACTGCTCGTCGGCGCCGCGGGGGAGAACAACTCCACCGGCGCGGTCTGGGTCCTGCCGGGCGGCGCCGGCGGCCCCACCGCAAAGGGCAGCCGCATGATCACCGCGCCGTCCGTCGGCCTCACCCAGCAGGACAGCACCCTGCTGGGCGGGAACGGTCTCCTCGGGATTGTTTGACACCACCCGGGAAAAGGGGACGGACAGGTCTGCGGCTCAGCAGGACCGAAAAGGTATTCATCAAGGTAGTCGTGGGTGCATACTCATAGACATGGCAGACACCACGGTGAAGATCGACACCGAGACAAGGGACCGGCTGGCCGGCATCGCCGCCGCCCGCGGCATGAGTGTCCGCGCGCTGCTGGCGGAGCTCGCCGTCCAGGAAGAGAACCAGCTCGCGCTGCGGGCGGCCACCGCGGCCTTCCGCGAAGTGATCGCCGAACCCGGCATCGCCGAGGCCTTCGACCGTGACTTCGGCGGCCTGCCCCAGGACGCCGGCAGCACTCATCGGGCGGCCTGACCTTGGAGCTGCACATCGACGTCCGCTGGCTGCTGGACCGGCAGGAGGAACTGCTGGGCAAAGAACTGGCCGTACGCGACTACTCCGGGCTCGCCGCCGCCGTGGCCCGGCACCGCGTGAACACCCCGCACATCGAGGTCGGCCGGCCCGACGCCCACTGGCGCGCGGCCGCACTCCTGGAACAACTGGTACTGCTGCGGCCGCTGCCCGCCCGCAACGAGTACTTCGCCTACGGAGTAGCCGCGGCCTACCTCCGGGCCTGCGGCCACACCGTGGACGCCTCCTACGAACCCTGGCACGACCTGATCACCGACATCCGCGCCCTGCGCCTGACGGTGTACGACATCGCCGACCGACTCCGGTCCCTGCGCCCCGCCTAGGCGAGCACGCCCCCCCCCGCTCGGTGATCTCCGGGATGCCATCTGGCCCGGCTTCAGGACCAGTGTGAAAGGTCGGTGCGGGCGAGGGCCGTCAGTAGGGCTCGGTGGGCCTCGGGTTCGCCGACCGAGACGCGTACGCCGTGTCCCGGGCAGGCTCTGACCTTGATGCCGGCGGTGGCCGCGGTCTGGGCGAAGGGTTCGGCGGACGTGGCGAGCGGGAGCCAGACGAAGTTGGCCCGGGAGGGCAGGACCGGCAGTCCCAATTCCCCGAGGTGCCTGCTCAGTTCCTCCCGCGCCGAGGTCACCGCACTCAGCCGTTCGCGCAGTTCGGTCCCGGCACGCAGGGACAGGATCGCGGCCTGCTCCGCGAGGTGTGTCACCCCGAAGGGCAACGCCGTCTTGCAGACGGTGGTCATGATCCGGCGCGGACCGGCCGCGTAGCCGACGCGCAGGCCGGCCAGCCCATAGGCCTTGGAGAAGGTGCGCAGGACGACGACGTTGCCGTGCTCGCGCAGGATCTCCGGCAGGCCCGGCGGGTCGCCGCCCCGGTCGAACTCCACGTAGGCCTCGTCGAGGACCGCCACCACGCCCTGCGGCAGTGACCGAAGGAAGCCGTCCAGCCGGCCGTGGTCGATGACCGTGCCGGTCGGGTTGTGCGGGGAACAGAGGATCACCACCCTGGTCCGGCCACTGACCCGGGCCAGCAACCCGGCGAGATCGTGCTCCCCGGACCCGGTCAGCGGCGTCTGCACACCGGTGGCGCCGGAGACCGCGACCAGCAGTGGATACGCGTCGAACCCCGGCCACGCGTAGACGACTTCGTCGCCCTCGCCGCACAGGGCGAGCAGGACTTGCTGGAGTACGCCCGCGCTTCCAGGCCCTACGGCCACCTCGTCCGCGCAGACGCGTAAGTGACCGGCGACCTCCTCGGTCAGGGCTCGTGCCGTCGGGTCGGGGTAGCGGGCCAGCCGGGGCAGGCCCTGCTCGATGGCGGAGAGTACGGAGGGCAGAGGCGGAAGGGTCAGTTCGTTGCTGGACAGGTCGAAGGAGAAGGCCGGGCCTGTACCGGTGGCCGACGCCTCCGCGCTGCGGTAGGCCGTCATGTCCCGCAGGGCGCCGCGCCCCGCGCGTTGCGTGTTCCTCACCGGGGTCCCCTCGTGAAGATCTGCTCGGGTGTGGTCAGGGCTGCACGAGGAGCCGGGTGGGGAGCATGAGGTTGATGCTGGGCTCGTACTCGATCATCTGGTCCGTTACGAGCCGCAGACGGGGATGGTGCCGCATCAGGAGGTCGACGCCGACCCGGGCGACGGTCCGGGCGAGGTAGGAACCGAGGCAGTAGTGCAGTCCCTGGGCGAAGTGCAGGCTGCCGGCGAGGTTGGGACGGCGGGGGTCGAAGACGAGGGGGTCGGGGAACCGGCTGTCGTCGTAGTCCGCCGAGGACACCAGCGCCCACAGCGCCGCCCCCTCAGGAATGCGGACGCCTGCCACCTCCACGTCCGTGGTGGCCGTGCGGAAGACGCCGAGCCCGATCCCGGAGCGGCGCAGCGATTCGCTGAAGGCGTTGTCGAACAGTGTCGGGTCGGCGCGGAGGTCGTCCCAGTGCCGCGGCTCCCGCAGCAGCTCACGGCAGAGGTTGACGATCACGAACCCGGCGGGGCGGATGCCGGCCGCGAGGATGTCGAAGCTGATCAGGCTGATCAGTTCGCCGGTCGTGTAGTCGGCTTCACCCTTGACCATCAGGTCCAGGAGGTAGCTGATCAGACCGTCCCGGGGATCGCGCCGGCAGGCCTCGATGACCTCGGCGAGGTAAGCCTCCAGTTCGAGGACGTCCGCGGCGTAGCCCGCCAGCTTCTCCACCGGCGGCTTCCCGAAGAAGAAGGCGTTGACGGCCTCGTGGTAGCGCATGATCCGGTCGTGGTCCTCGACGGGCAGGCCGGCCAGATCGATGATCACCCTGCCGGCCACCGGCCGGGCGAACGACTCGGCGAGGTCGAACGGGGTGCCCTCCGGTGTCTCGGGCATGTCCTCGAAGCAGCGGGTGGCGATCTCGCGGACACGGGGTTCGCGGCGAAGCGTGGCCTTGGCCGAGAAGTACTTCGCGACCGGGCCGCGCAGCCGGTCGTGCGCGGGCTGCCCGTCGAAGGCGAGGTTGGGGGCGGCGAAGGTGTGCGTTCCCGCCAGCTCGGCCCGGATCTCGTCGGGGAAGGCGGACAGGATCATCGGCCTGGTGGAGGAGGAGAAGCGGTCCGCGTCCTTGAGTATCCTCAGGACGTCGTCGTACCGGGAGACGATCCACATGCCGAACGGCTCGCTGTAGAACACGGGTGCTTCGTTCCGCGCCGTCGCCAACTGCTGGGGGAGATCGGCGAACCCCGGAGTGGCGAAAGGGTTGAAGCCGCTGCCGTCCGGGCCGAACGGGCACCCCCCGGCCGCAGGCGCGGGCGTGGGGACAGTGCTTGCGGCGCGGTCGCTTGTTTCTGACATCGTGCTGCCTCGCTCGTTTCTCGTGTGGCGACTGGTCTGTGGGGTGATCGGGGCCCCGGTCAGCGGAAGATGTCCGCGAACCGTCGCGCCCACGCGTCGTGGTGGTCCGCCTTGACGTCTTCCGGGACGTGCAGGATTCCGCGGAAGTCGTCCGCGTGCGAGGGGAGACCGGGGTGGTCGAGCAGGGCGGCGATCCGGGCCTTCGGGTGCACCGGCATCACTCCGAGCTGTTCGCACCAGTCCTGCTGGACGTCCGGCCGGAGCGCGAACGCGATGTACCGCGTCGCCACGTCGCGCACCGCGTCCGGCACACCGCGGGGGACCCATAGGGCGTCGACGGTGTCCGCGGTCCCCTCCCGCGGCACGCTCCAGCCGACGGGCAACCCCTCCTGGAAGGCGAGGACGTTGGGCAGGGCGCGGAAGCACAGGTCGAGGTCGCGTACCCGCAGCCGCTCCTCCATGCCGATGCTGTATTCGAGTTCCGCGATCTGCGGTCGGATGCGATTCATGAAGGCCCAGCACGCCGCCATGTCGGCGGGGATGTCCTCGACGCCGCCGCCCTGCATCGTCTGCGCTATCGCGTGCAGGCCGTTGCCGTGCGGGTAGAGGGCGATCCGGCCGCGGCGCCGTTCGTCGAGCAGGACGTCCCAGGAACCGGGCGGCCCGTCGGGGAAGGCCGCTCGGTGGTAGCCCAGCACGTAGTACACGACGTAGGGATGGACCACGTACGCCGCCGCGGAGCCGTCCGGGCGGGCCCTGCGGCGCAGGTGCGCCAGGACCGGCATCCGCGCCTGTTCCAGTGCGTGGCAGTGGCCGGCCCGGGCGGCGTGCAGCGCGGGGACCGAGTTCGACCAGACGACGTCGACGGGCGGGCGCGCCCCGGCGTCGAGCGCGGACAGCAGCGCCGACGGCAGGGCGAGCCCGATGTGCGGTACGTGCTCCACCCGTACGTCGGTGGCCTCCTCGAAGGGCCGGGAGACCGCGCTGCGCAGCGCGCGTCCCCAACGGCCGCCCCAAGTGTGCACGCGCAGTAGGGCGCCGCGGGAGCCGGGACGCGGCGGCGCGGTCATGTGCTGCCTGAGGTGCGTGCGCCGGGCAGCAGCGCGAGCAGGCCGCCCACCTGCCAGACGCGTTGGACGAACGCGCCCGGCGGATCGAGTGGGACGTGTTCTCCCGAGTCGGTCGTCAGCCGTGCCGCCGCGGGATCGATCTCCACCGTCCGGCCCGCGCGCAGCCGGTCGCGGTGTTCCGGCTGGGCCAGGGTGAGGCAGGGGACGCCGTTGTTCGTGCAGTTGCGGAAGAAGATCCTCGCGAAGTCGACCGCGACGATGGCGCCGACGCCGTTCAGCTTCAGCGACCGCACGGAGGTCTCGCGACTGCTTCCGCAGCCGAAGTTGCGGCCGCCGATCAGCACGTCACCGGGACGCAGGTTCGGCTGGATGTCCGGGTCGAGGCCGTGGAAGAGTCCCCGTTTCACCTTCTCCTCGTCGAGGCTGAAGAATTGAGGCGGGTGGATGACGTCGGTGTTGAGGTCGTCGCCGAACAGCCAGGCCCGGCCCTTGATCGGTGTCATGTCGTGGAACTCCCCGCCGTGTCCCGGTCGTGCGCGTACAGGTCGGGGCCGATGTGCCCGGCGAGCGCCGCGCGGGCCACGGTCCGGGCGCTGGCCAGGTAGGTACGGCTCGCCCAGTGGCCCATGCGGCCGCGGAAGTTGCGGTTGGACGTGGAGACGCACACGTCGTCCGCTCCCAGCACGCCCTTGTCGATGCCCCCGCACGGACCACAGCTCGAATGGTCGATGACGGCCCCGGCCTCGGTCAGCGTGGTGACGTAGCCGGCCGCCAGCGCCTGCTGGAAGACCTGGACCGAGGCGGGGATGACGACGAACCGGACCCGGGGGTGCACGGACCTGCCGGCGACCTCCTCGGCCGCGTCGCGGAGGTCGGTGAGCCGACCGCTGGAGCAGGAGCCGAGGAAGGCCACGGACACCGGCCGGGTGTCGGACTCCGCGACCGGTACCACGTTCGCCGGTGACCAGGGCTTGGCGATCCGTGGGGTCAGCGCGGTCAGATCGATGTCCAGGGTGCGTTCGTAGCGGGCGTCCGGGTCCGGTGTGACGAGGGCGGGGTGGTGTCCGTCGCGTTCCGCGCAGTAGGCGGCGGTCAGCTCGTCGGGCACGAACACGCCGAACTTCGCGCCGAGTTCGACAGACATGTTGGAGATGGCGAAGCGGTCGTCCTGGGCGATGGGGGTGTCCGCGAGGTCGTGGAACTCCAGGGAACGGTACCGCGCACCGCTCTCGCCCAGCAGCCGCAGCAGTTCGAGGACGACGTCCCGGCCGTTGCAGTGCGGGCCGAGCGCGCCGTGGAAGCGGACGCGCACGGTAGCGGGCCGCCGCATCCAGGTGGTGCCGGTGGCCAGGGCGTACAGGATGTCGGTGGACCCCATGCCGGTGGCGCACGCGCCGACGCCGCCCGCCATGACCGTGTGGCTGTCGGCCCCCACGATCAGGCTGCCGGGCGTGCACAGCGGGCTTTCCACGAGCAGTTGGTGGCAGATGCCCCGGTCCAGCATGAGGTGGGTGACGTTCCGCTCCCGCGCGAAGCGCAGGAACTTGTTGGAGATGTCCGCCCGCTCGATGGTCGCCGGCGGGGAGAAGTGGTCGTTGGTGAAGAGCACCCGGTCGCGGTCCCAGATCGTCAGGCCCCGCCGCTCGAACTCGTCGACCAGGAGCGCGATGGTGGCGTCGTGGCCGAGCAGCGCGTCGATGCGGATCTCGCGGTAGAGGCCGGTGTCACTGGGATCGCAGGTGTGAGCGTCAATGATCTTGTCGCTGAGGGTACGGCCGGTGCGCTTGGCGTGTCCGTGCTGGCTCACCGCTCGCCCCGCCCCTCGGCCGGTCCGCTGTAACGCTCGGTCAGGGTGTCGGGGGCGAACCCCGACAGCAGGGTGCGGTGGACCGCCAGGGCATCGTCGTGCGCCCGGTGGTGCGGAGTCTTGTCCCGTCGCTCGATGCCCGCCTTCACCTCGGCCAGGGCACTGGTCAGCAGATCGTCGTCGCAGTGGATGCCGGCGGAGCTGAGGACGTGCCGCACCAGTGACGTGCCGCTGTGCTTGCCGAGGACGAACTCACTGCGCCGGCCCACCCACGCAGGGGGCAGGAACTCGTAGCTGCGGGCGTCCTTCAGCATGCCGTCCACGTGCACACCCGACTCGTGCCGGAAGACGTTGTACCCGGTCACCGGCTTGAGCGGACTGGTGAAGATACCGCTGGCCCGTTCCACGGCGGCGGACAGCCCGGGCAGGGCCAGCGGATCGACGCCGTGCCCGGCGCCGAAGAGGTGCGTCAGGCCCGCCACACACTCGGCGAGGTCGGCGTTGCCGGCCCGCTCGCCGATGCCGTTGACCGTGCAGGTGATCGACTCCGCTCCGGCCGCGACCGCCGCCAGGGTGTTCGCCGTGGCGAGACCGAAGTCGTTGTGGCAGTGCGTGCAGAGCCTGACCTCGGGGTCCAGGGCATCGCGCAGACGGCGTACCAGATGCTGCATGGCCGCCGGGTGGGCGCATCCGACGGTGTCCGCGAGAACCAGCCGCAGGAGGGGCACGTGCCGGCTCAGCTCGGCCGCCGTGTCGATCAGCTGACGCGGGTCGGTGCGCGTCGCGTCCTCGAAGACCACGTTGATGCCCAGGCTGTGCGCCGCGGCGGCCTCGGCGCCCGCCCGGAAGACCGCCGTGGCCCGGTCGCGGGTGATACCGAGGGTCTCCTTCAGCCTCAGGTCGCTGGTCGGCATGAACAGGAACACTTCGTCCGCGTGCGCCTTCGCCGCGGCGGCGACGTCCTGGGGGAGCGGGCGGGCCGTCGCCGCGACGGACGCGCTCAGGCCGAGGCCCTGCATGGCCTGGAGGGCCTCCAGTTCGCTGCCGGACGCGGCGGGGAATCCGGCGTCCAGGACGGAGACGCCCGCGGCCGACAGCGCGGTGGCCAGATCCAGCTTCTCCTGCGTGGTGAACCAGACACCCGGTGCCTGTTCACCGTCGCGCAGTGTGCAGTCGATGACTTCCACGGCGGCTGGAAGATCCGGACGCGGCGCGCGTGTTCCTGCTTCTGTCTCCGACATGTGCGGTTCCCTCACCCTTGCCTGTAGGTACGTGATCGGTGGTGTCGCTGTCATGGCTCAGACGCGTGCTTCCTGGTGCATTTCGATGTCGCACCAGCGCAGCAGCAGGGCCAGACACGGCATGCCGTCGTGGCGCCAGATGACGCTGGGGCTCGCCATCCGGCCGGGTTCGCTGATCCGGCACGCGCCGAGGTGGCTCAGCTCCTCGGCCAGCTCCCAGAACTCCTGGCCGATCGCACCGAGGCCGACGTTCTGGAGCCGAGGGCCGATCGTGCGCAGTTCGCGGACGACGTCACGGGGGCCCGCCACCGGCACCACGCCCACCATGCGGTCGCCCGAGCCCTGGACAGCGGACAGGTTGGGCGCCGTGGTGACGGTCCAGTCGAGGCCGGGGGCGCGCCAGAAGCCGCCCGTCGGGCTGTGGGCCGCGGCCCAGGCGGCGCTTGCGCGGCGCATCTGCAAGGCCGCGGCGTCTTCCGGAGGCAGGGTGCCGAGGGGGCAGTCCGCCGCGTACTCGGCCATCGCATCGGCGAGCGCCCCGGCGAACTGGCGGGCGCCCGGCCCGCAGTCCTCCACCAGGTACGTCTGCGGGGCGATGCAGGCGTGCTGGTTGAAGACCGACACGTCCTCGGCGACCCGTCGGGCCACCTCCCGCAGTCCGAGCTTGTCGACGTAGGCCCGGGTGAGGACGCCCACCGACACCTTGTGCCCGTGCTCGACGTAGCGCTGACCGGGCAGTACCTGGGCCCGGACGGCCGCACAGGCCGGGTCGCTGCCGTAGGCGATCACCGCGTCCGCCTGCGTCACGGCGTTGCGCAGCGCATCGACGTCAGCGCTGTTCCAGTAGGTGACGACGACGGCGTCGGCCAGTACCGGCTCGACCTCCGCGAGGGAGCGTGTGAAGTGCGCCGCGAACGTGGGCTCGCCGCCGGCCACCTTGAGGAGTACCGCGGACTTGACGAGGAGCGCGCGCACCAGCGACAGCGCGGGCAGTCCGGGGACATTGCCGCTGCACACGGCCATGGTCACCCGGGGCCCGACGGCGAACGTGTGGCCGTCCAGTTCGGCGTCCTCGCAAAAGCCGTCCAGGACGCCGGGGTCACCGAGTTCGCGGCGCAGGACGCTGTACAGCGTCCCGGCGCGGTAGTTGCCGAGCTCGACGTCGAGGCTGCGGTCGACCGCCTCCGTCGAGAAGCCGGTGGTGGCGGCGATGTCCTGCCGGGCCCGCACCCGGTCGGGGAAGTCACGGTCGGCCCACAGGCTGCATGTCGCGTCCAGCGCGTCGACGATCCGGGCGACCGGCAGCGCGCGCAGCGCCTCCTGCGCGGAGCGCAGTCCGTCCCCCAGCGACTGCCATCCTCCAGCGGCCGGCCGCAGGCCGTAGTACCGGACCGGGGTGTCGTCGTCGGCAGCGACGACGGAACGCTCCAGGGCGCCGGTGCCGAGCCATGACGGGAGCCAGGAGACACAGCGGAACTCAGGCACGGCTCCTCCTCCGGTCGGCCGGGGACGGGGGTCCGGTGGCGATCTGGTCGAGGGCGAGCGAGCAGCCCCGGGGGCGGCCCTGGGCGATGCGGCCGACGACGGCGGTCCCGGCCGGGCCCGCGAGGCCCCAGTCGCCGGTGAGCACGGCACAGGGGCGGTCGAGCACACACAGGTCGACGACTTCGAGGAGACCGACACCGTTGTCAAGCAGTGTCAGATCGCCGGTGGCGCGCACCTGTGCCCGGACGAACGGCTCCGACCTCTTGGGCCGTTCGCCCGAAGGACCGGCCGAGGTGTCCTCACCGTCGTAGAGCTGGCTGGCCAGTTCGGTCATGCCGAACAGGTTGCGGTGGGCGCGTGGCTCGATGCCGAACACCTCGCCCGCCAGGGTACGGATCTCCTCCACGGTCACCTGCCGGTTCTGCTTGTGCCCGCCCGCGTCCACCAGACGTGAACCGGCCGGCAGTGCCCAGGACTTCCCGTCCCGCGTCAGCGACCGGCAGAGGTTGACGAAGACCGACGTACCGCCGATGAGGACGACGGGGCGCTCCTCCGCCGTCGCGCCGTCGAGCAGGCGGTGCAGCGCGGCACGGTCCACTCCGGAGTCCGTCAGGACGCAGCCGCTGAGCCGCGGGTCGCCGAAACGGCGGGCGATCAGCTCCATTCCGTAGGCCATGACCATGGTGGGAGCGGCCCGCTCGGAGGGGACCAGCCGGACCACGGCCGGCCGGACCAGGCCGTGCATGACGTGGCGGCCCGCGTTGGCCAGGATGGACCTGTCCATCAGCGCCATGCCGCGCTCGCTGTACGCGACCCGGCCCGTGCCGGTGCCCGTGGTGTTGCTGGTGCGGAACACCCGCACCGGAGGGCGGTCCCTGAAGAGGTAGGGGGCGTTCGCCTTGTAGGCGCTGTCCGGGATGCCCAGACCGGCCTCGTGGAGGTCCCAGTAGGCGGCCGTTGCCTCGGAGTTCCGGCGGGCCAGTTCCCGGAGGCGGGATTCCACCTCCTCCGCCGCCGGGGCCTCCCCGTCGACGAGCCGCCCGATGTCCTCGTACAGCTCGTCGACGAACGGGTCGTGGTAGGCGATGGGCGTGCTTGCACCGTGCACGAGCGGGTCTTCCTTTCTGCTGACTCCGAGCGGACCGTCGGTGTCACGCGCCGGTGTCCTCGGCCAGCTCGGCTCCGACCAGACGTGCTGAGCGCCTGCCGGCGCGCACCTCCTCCGGGACGGTCCGCAGCACGGACGCGAGATCGAAGGTGAGGGGGTCGATGTCCGCCGGGGACAGGTCGACGCCCGCGCGCAGCGCCGCTCCCCGCATCAGCTCGACGGCCACCTGCTCCAGGGCGCGGAAGTTCGCGTGGAACCGTTCGCGCAGCCCCGAAGGGCCGTCGGGGACGATGATCTCGACGTTGTACCGGTAGTACAGCGGTGCGGCCAGGTCGACGTACGACATGGGCGCCACCGCGCCGTCGTCCACCGCGTCCCACTCCCGCAGGAATGCCTGGACACGCTGGGCCACCTGTTGGTAACGCTGCCAGGGCGCGCCGAGGGACCCCATGAACTCCAGATCGAGAAGGGCCCCACTGGTGAACAGCAGGCTGTTCACGGCGAAGTACGCCAAGGTGTCCCAGACGACCTTCGCCGCCCACACCTGCGGGTTGCCCATCAGAGCGTACTGCTGCTGCCAGGTGGCCAGCGATCCCTTGAAGGTGCCGAGGAAGGCGTGGTCGTAGCCCTCGGCACGCTTTTCGACGTCCTCCCCGGCCAGGTCCCGGACGACCAGGTCCGTGATGTAGGAGTTGGCGATGGCGATGAAGTCGCTGCCCGGCGAGTAGAGGGGGTCGAGGAAGACACCCGCTTCGCCCGTGAGACACCAGCGTTCCGCGGAGAAGACCTGCTTGCAGCCGTGCATGAAGTGGCGCAACACCTTGAAGTCCTGGAGTAGTTCACGCGATCCGGCGATGTCCCGGGCCAGCTCCGGCTCCTTCTCGTGCAACCAGGCGAGGGCCCGCTCGAACCTGTTGACGGAGTCGAAGGGGACGAAGCGTTCGTCGGCCACGATGCCCACGCTGGTGGAGCCGGAGGAGAGGGGGATCAGCCACGTCCAGTAGCCGGGACCCATCAGGTGGTTGGTGCTCTGCCAGCGATTGCTCGCCACCCGGTCCAGCCAGGCCTTTCTGGCCTGCGGATCGGCGGCTTCGGTGCCGGCTCCGTCGAACCGTTCCGGATCGATCCGTTTGGCGATGCGGAACCACACGGCGTTGACGTCGTGATCGACGTGCTCCCGAAGCGCCAGCTTCTGCTTGAGCAGGCCGCGCCGGCCGGTGGCGTCGACGACCCAGCGGGTGCGGACGGTGCCCTGCCGGGCGCCGCGCAGCACGGCGCGGTGACCGTCCGGGCCGAGGTCGACGGCTTCGGCATGGGTGCCTTCCAGCAGGGTGCCGCCCGCGGCGCGCACCCGGTCCGCGAGGACGTTCTCGAAGCGGCCGCGGTCGAGTTGGTAGGTCCAAGTGGGCAACTGCCGGGAGATGCCCACCTCCAGGCGGGGCACGATGTCCTCGTTGTCCGCGTGGGAGCCGAAGAACCGCAGTCCCTCCTTGCGGAGCTGACCGGTCTTGAGGTGGTCCTTGAGGCCGAGTACGGTCTCGAAGTAGTGCGCCGAGCCCTCCACGGTCGATTCCCCCACCTTGTGGGCGGCTTCGGGGAGCGGGAACGTCTCGCGTTCCACGACGAGGACGTCGGTGCCCGGACGTGCCTGGAGGATCTGGAGCGCGCAGGTGAGTCCGGCCAGGCCGCCTCCGAGGACCAGCACGTCGGTGGTCCGGTCAGTGCCGGCGAGGGGGTCGGGTGCTGATGGGTTGGTCACGTGACCTGCGACCTTTCGATGGGGCCGGAAGAGGTTCCCGGTGGAAGGGAGGAGGGACGGAGGCCGGCGGCGTGCGCCGGCCGGTTCACGGTTTGCGTGCGACGACCGCGCCGTTGGCGCCGATCGACTCCAGCGCGACCGTGTACGGCTCGACGAACCCGGCCGCGGTGAGCCAGCCGGTGTACTCGGACGCCGTGTAGGCGCGGCCCTCGGTCTCGATGAGCTGTGTGAGACTCATCAGCGCCGCCGGGGTGGGGCCCGTCTGCTCCTCGTTGACGAGGAAACCGGCGATGATCACCAGGCCGCCCGGTGCGAGAGCGTCGAAGGACTTGTTCAGCAGCAGTTGGGCGTCGGACTCTCGCCAGTCGTGCAGGATGTTGCAGAAGACGTGCGCGTCGTGGCCCCCGGGAAGCGACGGGTCCTCGAAGAAGTTCCCGTCGACGGTGGAGATCCGCCCACCGAGGCCCGCTTCGTCGACGCGTCGCGCGGCGATCGGGGTGACGAAGGGCAGGTCGTAGACGGTCGCCCGCAGGCCGGGGCGGGCCCGGCACAGAGCGATGGCCAGCGCGCCGGAGCCGCCGCCCACGTCCAGCAGGCACGCGGTGCCGTCGAGTGCGACGGCGTCGGCCAGCGCCTCGCCGGCGAAGGTGGACAGGGTGTGCATGGCCTCCCAGAACGTGGCGGTCACCGCCGGGTCCTGGCTCTCGAACAAGGATTTCTCGTGTTCGGTGTCCCAGCTGACGGGCCGGTTGGCGCGCACCGCCTCGGTGAGCCGTCCCCAGGCCGGGTAGAGACGCTGGTCGAGCATGGCGAGGAGGCCGCCGAAGTGGTGGGGCCTGCCGGGGACCAGGTACTCCTCGGCGAGCGGGCTGTTTCGATACCGGTCCCCGGTCTTCTCCAGCAGACCGAGTGACGCGCAGCCGGTCAGCAGCATGCGCGCCGGCCGCTCGTCGATCTCCACGTCCTTGGCGAACTCCTGGAAGGTCAGGCCGGAGGTCCCGGACAGGCGGGCGAACAGCTCCAGTTCGTACGCGCCGGCCAGTGTCTTGAACGCCCAGAAACTGGTGGCGAGCTGGAACAGCGGTGCCGGTGATGGGGGAGTTTCGGGCATGGGGGGCCGCTCCTCGTCTCGCGGGCGTCTCGTGGACGTCCCGTGGGTGCTGGTGGACTGGTCGCGAAGTGTGTGAGCGTCGGCGGGGCTTTCGCGCGGTGCGGTGACCGGTCCGGCCGGCTCGCTCAGGCGGTGGTATGGGCCGAGACGGGGGTGAAGTCGAGCAGGGCCTCTTGCAGACCGCGGGTGACGAAGCCCGCCTCCCGGGGTTCGAACCCGGGGCGCAGACGGAGATCGGGAAGGGTCTGGAACAGGACCCGGAGCGCGGTTGTGATCTCCATGTGGGCGAGGGCGGCACCGACGCAGAAGTGCCGTCCGGAGCCGAACGCGAGGTGCTGGGCCGCGCCCGTGAACGCCCGGTCCACCTCGGCGTCCGCACGGAAGAGATCGAAGGTGTCCGAGGCGCGGAACCGGGCGGGGTCCCGGTTCGCCGCCCCGACCAGCAGGAAGAGCAGGGCTCCCGCGGGCACGGTGCCACCGGACAGCGTGACTGTCCTGCGTGCCACGCGGGTGATGACCCGGACCGGGGGAGTGAGTCTCAGTGTCTCCGCGAGGGCCCGGTCCAGCAGGGCCGGATCATCGATCAGTGCCGCCTGTCCGACGGTGCCGCTGCGCAGCAGATGGCAGACGGTCAGGCCGAGTGTCTTCTCCGTCGTCTCGCCGCCGGCCGCCAGCAGGACGAGCCCGAAGCTTTTGATCATCTCGTCGTCCATGCCGGCCCCGTCGACCTCGCTCGTGCACAGCAGGGAGATGAGGTCGTCACCGGGGTCCGCGCGGCGCAGCCGGATCTGCCGGCCCAGAAACTCCGACAGCTCCTGGCCTGCCCGGAAGCCGGCCCGCGCGATTTCCGCGTCCTGGGCGAAGTTGCCGCTGTAGTCCACGATGGCGCGGTACCAGCGGCGGAAGTCGTCGTGGTCGTCGGAGACCCCCAGCAGGCGCATGATCACCTTGACGGGGAGCCGACGGGCGAAGCGCTCGCAGAAGTCGACCGTGCCGTCGGCCGCGAAGGAGTGCACAAGCTGTCGCGCACAGTCCGCTACGGAGTCGCCGATGCGGTCGGTCAGCTGCCTGCGGTGGAACGCGGGGGAGATGAGACGGCGATGACGTGTGTGTTCCTCTCCGTCCATCGCCATGAGGCTCTGCTGCACAAGGGGCCGCAACTGGTCGTTCCAGCTCCGGCTGGAGAAGGTGTCGGCGTCCCGGAAAGCACGTGTGACGTCGTCATACCTGCTGATGATCCAGGCATTGAGGCGCTCTTCGTGGAAAAGCGGATAGTGGCTGCGAAACGTTTCGTACGCCGGGTAGGGACAGCGTTCGAATTCGGCGGAGAGAAGATCGGGAGGTGGGGGGTACGTGTCTAACATGGACCTCAGACTCAGCGTGTTCGGGGATTGAGGCCACGGCCTGGAGCAGACCCGCATGCCCATAAGAGGCTGATCGAGTCGCCTGGTCTCGCGTCACATGCGGTGATACCGCAGCCAAGGGCCTCGACCTTTTCCAGGTCGACCGGCTTCGGCAGTCGGCTCTCAGGAGCAGTCGACTTTTGCAGGCCCGCTGTCAGTATTGAGTGATATCGGCACGCGGAAGGTGCTGCACGGCGACGCTAGCAAGCTCTAGCCAAGGCCCACAACCCCTCCTCGGAAGTCTATGACTCCCACCTCTTCGACAGGATTCCGCTCGGCATCCTGTTTCTGCCAGTCAACCGCGTGGCATGGCCAACCGAGGTGTTGCCGAAGGGCGGAACGAATGTGAACAGGAGATGTGCCGTCACCGGTATGTGGCCGTGGGGCAGCCCG